>CAKPJE010000013.1 GCA_934162555.1 uncultured Bacilli bacterium
TATGCTATAAATTATATAGGCTTTGATAATTCAGTAGTATTCCCAAGTGTAATAGATAAAGATGAAGAATTAAGTATTGATTTAAGTAAATATAATTATACATCATTAAGTTTAAAACAAGATAATAATGATTTATCATTAGATACTCATTATACATATGAAAATGGTATCTTAAAATTACATAAGGCGATCTGAACTTCAATGACCTGGCTATGTGGTGCGGTGTCCGCCCAGTTATCAATCTAAAAGCAAATATCCAATTTAAAAGTGGCTCGGGAACAGAAAATGATCCAAACATTTTATCAGGGAATTAATATTAAAAATATAAAATAAAAAATTTTGTAAATAATTAGCACTTTCTATTGACAAGTGCCAATTTTGTGCTATAATTATATATGTGAAATGGAGGAATGGATATGAAATTAATACCTAGAAATTATTTTTTAGACGATGTATTTGAAGACTTTAATTCAAATAACAACAGTATGAAATGTGATGTTTATGAGAAAGATGGTGCTTATAACATTGAAGTTGATGTTCCTGGATTTAAAAAAGAAGATATTAACATAGATGTTGATAATGGTTATTTAACAGTTAAAGCATCTAAACACTTCGATGAAACAGAAAAAACAAAAAATTATATTTGCCGTGAAAGAAGATATGGTAAATTTGAAAGATCTTTCTATCTTGGAGATTTAAAAACAGATGATGTAGAAGCATCATTTGAAAATGGTACTTTAAAAATTAGAGTTCCAAAAATTGAAGAGTCTAAAGATAAAAAACGTATTGAAATTAAATAGAAATCCGAAAAAGATTTCTTTTTTCTTGAAAAAAATATATATTTATAGTAGAATTAAGATGTGATAAAGTCTTGGAGGGTATATGAATAAAGATTTATTATTTAAATATGCTAAAGAAGTAAGAGAAAATGCCTGCACATTAACAGGCTTTAAAGTAGGTGCAGCACTTGTTACAGAAAGCAACAAAGTATATACAGGGTGCAATATTGAAAACGCTGGTATTCAAAGTATATGTGCTGAAAGATGTGCATTTGTAAAAGCATTAAGTAATGGCGAAAAAAAATTCAAAGCCATATTTGTAGTAGGAAAAAAAGATGGGGAAGAATATAATGAAACATTCCCATGCGGTTACTGTAGGCAATTTATGCGATCTTATACAAATTTAGATTTTAAAATATATACATATTCAGATTCAAAAGGTATAAATGAATATACCCTAGAAGAGTTACTACCCCATAGTTTTGATTTGTAGGTGATATTTTGGTATTTACAATAGAAGATTTTGAAGGTCCATTAGACCTTTTACTTCATCTAATAAAAGAAGATAATATAGATATATGTGATATTTCAATTGCTCGTATAACCGAACAATATTTAAGCTATATAAATGAAATGCAAAACATGAATCTAGATATAGCATCCGAATATTTAGTAATGGCAGCAGAATTAATAGAATTTAAATCAAAAACACTATTACCAAATACAAATGTAGAAGAAGTAACAGAAGAATTTAAAGAAGAAATAATTAATAAATTATATGACTATAAAGAATATAAAGAATTCAGTGAAAATTTAAAAGAACTTGCTATTAAAAGAAGTACTATGTTTGATAAAGCACCAAGTGATTGTCATGAATTTGTAAGCTATGAAGATTATAAAAATATGGGAAGTGCTGATGATTTAAAGTTAGCACTAGAAAAAGTTTTACAAAATTTAAACGATATGAAACCAATAGAAACAAAAGTCACATATAAAGAGTACTCGGTATATGAAAGAAGTAAAGAAATAAAAAGAATCATCTTTGATAAAAAAAGAGTATTGTTTAATGAATTATTTAATGTAAAATCAAGAGATTATATAGTAGTTACATTTTTATCAATTTTGGATTTAGCAAGAAACCATGAAATTAAAATTGAACAAGAAAACAATTTTTGTGATATTTATTTATTAGGGGGTGCAGCATGAATTATAGTGAAATATTAGAAGGTTTGCTCTTTCTATCAGGCGATGAAGGAATAAGTGAAGAAACAATTAAAAAAATCCTTGAACTTGATAATATAGATGAAATAGTTAATGAATTAGAAAAAAAATATGAAACAAATAGTGGTTTAAAATTAATTAAATTTGGTTCAAATTATAAATTAGTTACCAAAAGTGAATATGCTGAATATTTTAAAAAATTAGCTGACAATTATGCAGTTGGCCCAGTAAGTCAAGCGGGCTTAGAAATACTTGCTATAATAGCATATAATGAACCAATTACTAGAATTCAAATAGATGAAATAAGAGGCGTGAATAGTAGTTATGCCTTAAGAAAATTATTAGTAAGAGGATTAATAACAGAATGTGGGAAATCAGACGTAGCCGGACATCCTAACCTATACAAAACAACTGATAGATTTTTAGATTATTTTGGTTTGAAATCAAAAAATGATTTAATACCAGTTAATAAAGAGTTTGAAATTATTGAAGACGTTGATTTATTTACAACAAAATATAAAGAAAATGTTTGAAAACAATTATAAATGTGTTATAATTGTTTTATGCACGTGTGGCGGAATGGTAGACGCGGCAGACTCAAAATCTGCTGGAGGCGACTTCGTGGGGGTTCAAGTCCCTTCACGTGCACCAATTTGCAATGGATCCCTAATAGGGATTTTTTTTATAAATAGTGCTTATAAAATTATTATAGTTTTTGGGGTGACTTTTTGGATAAAAATGATTATAAAAAACTTGAAAAAAATAATAAAATAGAATTAGGTAAAGCAATATATAATATTCGAAAAGAACAAAAAATGTCTCAAGAAGAATTTGCAGAGTCACTAGGTAGAACATCTGGCAAAGTAGTTAGCAGATGGGAATGTGGTATGTGCAGACCAAACGATGAAATTATAATATTAATAGAAAAAAATTTAATGTTTCTTTAAAAGAATTTTATTCTTCTCAGATACAAATATTAGCAAAATGTATATTAATAAAATTGTACTAAAAAACATAGAAGATATTAAATGTTACTCAATAGATACAACTATAAAAAATAATGATTATCTGATTTATAAATATGGTAGTATTGATTTATTTGAATTTGGGGAAATGGAAAATGATATACTTTTTAACTCAAATGAATATCTTAAAGGTGGTAACTTCTTTTTTGATATTAATTCAAAAACAATAAAAAAACAGAATAATAAAAATTTTACTCTGATATTTAGTTGTTTAAAAAATAGAAATCGGGATATTGAAAAATACAATTATCAGTTTACTATAAAATAAAAAATATATAAACATTTAAATTCTACATGTAGAGTGGTTGTATATTCAATAAAAAATAGTAAAATTTAAATTGAAATTAAGGTGAACAATATGCAAGAAAAACTAATAACAATAAATAATCTTTATAAAAAATACAAAAATTCTAATTATGTATTTGAAGATTTTTCATATAAATTTAATAAAACAGGTTTTTATGTATTATTTGGTGAATCAGGATGTGGTAAAACAACACTCTTAAATATATTGGTAGGTGTAATACCATACAATAAGGGAACAATAAGTATAAACGGAATTGACTATGAAAATCAAATCCAAGAAAACAATTACATCAGCTATATAACACAAGAACCATATTTTATAAATTATCTAACACTAAAAGAAAACATTGAATTATGCTCAAATAATATAGAACAAATAAACGAATTATTAAAAGTATTTTCCTTAGAAGATAAAATAAATAATTATCCAAATCAATTATCTGGTGGTGAAAAAGAACGACTATCGATCTTAATTGCACTCCTAAAAAATAAAAAAATAATACTACTAGATGAACCAACAGCATCTTTAGATTATGAAAATAAAAAAATAATATTTGAACTCTTAAAAAAAGTAAGTAAAAATGTTTTGGTAATATGTTCTACTCATGATGAAGATGTATTTTCATATTGTGATGAAACAATAAATTTTAATGAATTGGACAAATATAAAAATAAATTTACAACAAGTAAAAAATTATTAAATGAATTTCCCAATTATAAAGTAGAAGATTTATATAGATATATAAAAAAAGAAAGCAATTTAGAAAGAAATAAAAAAATAAACATTTTATTAGAACTAATGTTTATAATAAGTATTCTAATAACCTTTTTCTGTTTCAATATAAATCAAAAACTATCAAAAACAATTCAAAGTACATATAAAGTAAATTATCTTAATGTGTACTGCCCAGTTCCTAATTTATCAAAAGAATGTGAAAAAGTATTTAAAGACAAAAATGTTTTATCAGTAGATTTTTCTTATTCATTAAATATACCAGTACAAAGAAATGATACCATGATTGATAAAACAGACTTTATATCTCAAATAATAACACTACCATCAAATGAAAAAGCCTTGCCACTAAAAAATATATTTATGTATGGAAAATATCCCCAAAATGAAAACGAAGTAGTTTTAGGAAATGACTTAGCAAGCAATCTAGATGATCCCGAAAGTTTAGTTGGGCAAAATGTAACCATTAAAACCCTAGACGGAATACATAAATTAAAAGTAGTAGGTATTTTAAAACCATTAAAAGATGACTATTTTAAAGCAATGGGCGATGAAGTAAACAAAAGATATTTTGTAAATGGTAAATTTAATCAAAAATATATAAATGATGGCATAAAAGGTTACAATGAAGAAGATACAGGCAAAGGAGTATATCATGTATTTTATAATAAAACATCAAATATGATAAAAGCCTATAACAAATATAAAAACAATAGCTTATATGATAAAAAAATATATATACAACCAATATCAAATGCTTATGCAAATATGTATCACACCTTTGAGTCATTCGCTGCATTTCTATTACCGATAACCATAGTTGCAATTTTTCTATCGCTAGTATATTACTACGAATCAATGAAAATAAATATAATCAATACTATGTATGTATTTAGTGTATACCAATTATATGGGTATGATATAAAAGTAGTCAAAAAAAGTTTAGAAAAAAAAGATATAATCAACATATCAAAAGAATTCATTAAATCACTTTTAATTGCCTTATTACTAGCAATATTTCTAAATATAATAAATGATTTATTTAATATCTTTAATTTTAGAGTATTTAATTATGATTTTACTGGAAGCATAATAATGTTTGTTATTTTAATAGGACTATCAAAAATATTTTCAAATAAAACATATAAAAAAATAAAAACCAAAAGCTGGTATGATTTAATAAAAAATAGCGGGGATTTATTATGATAGAATTAAAAAATATAACCAAAAAATATGATAGAAAAGTTTTAGATAATGTAAATTTAAAACTAGATTATGGCAAAATTTACGTATTAAAGGGTATAAGTGGAAGTGGTAAAACTACACTATTAAACATAATAGGCGGAATAGATAATAATTATGAAGGTACATATACACTGGATAATGAAAATATAAAAAAACTAAAAAATAAAAATCAATTCAGGAAAAAAATAGGTTATGTTTTTCAACAAAGTTTGTTAATAAGTCATTTATCAATAAAAGATAATCTGTTATTAATAAAAAATGACTACAAATTAGTAGAAGAACTATCAAAAATGTTTGGACTTCAAAGTTTATTATATAAAATGCCATCAGAATTATCAATTGGTGAAAGAGAAAGAGTATCAATAATAAGAGCAATCATATCTAATCCCAAAATAATTATAGCAGATGAACCGACAGCTTCATTAGATAAAACAAATGCCAGTAAAATTGTTGATTATTTTAAACAAATAAAAACTAAAAATAGAATAATAATCATATCTACACATTCAAACATATTTGATTGTGTAGCTGATGAAATAATAAACATAAAATATGGAAAAGTAGAAGAAATTAAACAAAGAAATTTTATAAAGTGCAAAAATATAATATTAGATAACTCCAAAACCAAACAGTTTCCTACAGATTTTAAATATTCAATTAGTAGATACCTTGCAAATAAAAGCAAATTTTCTTGCATTTTTCAAGCATTATTGTTTTTAGTTATATTATCATGTATATCTTTAAAACTTAACTTCAAAAAGGAATATATGAACTATTTATATAAAAAATATCCATTTACAACATTATCTTTAGAAAAAGAAAACTATAATTATATGTGCAATAAATACGAATGTTCAAAATATGAAAATTATATATTCGCTGATAATGAAAACGAATACTATATCTTGTTACCAAAACAAGAAACAGTTATTGGCAAAAAAGAATATATGTATAAAGGAAAATATCCACAAAATTCAAATGAAGTTATAGTAAATTATAAATATTATAAGGAAAATTTAAAAGATAATGATATTGAAAATAAAGAAATAATAATAAAAAACAAAAAATACAAAATCGTTGGAGTATTAACAAATGATGATATGTATTTAAATGATATTTATGAATCAAACAGCTACTATAACAAAGAAGACACTAACCAAATCTTTATTCCGTATGAAGAAATGCAAAAAGAATTTAAAGATGAAAAAAAGTCATCAAATGAAATTATGGTAACAATAAGAGAAAAAATAGATGATGAACTTTATACTGACTTGAAATACAATAGTAGCTATTGGTATAAAAAAATCGGAAGTAACATTTATCTTCTAAATACTTTCCTTAACCTGTTCTTTGTTGGCTTAATATTCATAAGCATTCTATCATTTATTTTCATTGCAAACAATATATATTTAAACATTTATTTTAGAAAAAGAGAAATAGGATGTCTACAATTATTCGGACTATCTAAAAAAAGAATAAAAAGAATATTTATATTTGAATACTGCTTTAAATACATATTTGGTTTATTCATATCAATAATATCATTTCAAACAATAATACTATTAATAAAACACATATATAAATTGGACTTTTCAATAAATCAATACATAATGATTATATTTATTGTGTTGATAATTACATATTCATATTTATTATCATATATTCCATTAAGAAAATATATAAAAAAAGATATAAAAGAATTAATATATAACTAATCATGAAAAGAGGGAAAAATGAAAATAATTAAAATAATCATAGTAAGCTTATTACTAGTTGGCTGTTCAAAAGTATCAGAAAATGATATATCTGCAACATATGTATCAAAATGTGTTGCCAAAGAAAAAAGTGATGGATGGTTTGAAATATTCTGTATTGAACCATTAAAAAAAGATCAAAACTTAAAAGAAGTAAAAAACAACTATTTCTATAATGATAAAACAACCTATTCGTTTGATGGATATAATCTAAAATACAAAGAAATTAAAGACTGCTATATTCCTATATATGACAAAAAAGGAAATGAAGTGGGTAAAGTTCCTACATCCGTCCCATCATTTGCAACATCCAAAATATATAGGGATGAAATCAAAGAAATAAGTTCCTTCTTTAACACTCAAAAGTTTAAAACAAAAATAACTTTAAACGATTTAGAAGAACTAAAAATTAAAAAAATTGATAAACAGGAATTAGTAAATTTATTTAATGAGGCATTTGAAAAAGAACCAATTGAAGTTGGTAAATTTAAAAATATTCCAATCCTTAATATAATTCAATCTGAATCAAGTGATGATTACATATTTCAAGTTGGCTACTACTGTGAATATGGCGTTATTCAAAAAATAAATATTGAAGTTATATTTAATAACAACACTTATTTATCAGATTTAGTCCAAAAAAAGAATCCAAAAAAAGAATATATAAACATGCAAGAAGACATAGAAACATTTGAAAAATATATTTTAGAAAACCAAGATCTTGATATTTCAAAATCAAATGCCTACAAAAAAGAATATAAAAAATTATCCGGATTATTAATAAGCATAAATGATGAAAATAAAGAATCAAAAAAGGAATTTTAAAATGAATTCTTTTTTTTATCATCATATAATTAAAAGGGTGAAAAAATGTATAAATTACCAGTTTTACCATTTCATTATGAAGAACTAGAACCATACATAGACACACATACAATCGGTCTGCACTACTTAAAACATGAAAAAACATATCTAGACAATCTAAACAAACTACTACAAAAAAATGGCTACGACTATAAATATAGCATGGAAGAATTGATATACCACATAGATGAATTTGAAAACAAAAATGACATATTATTTAATCTAGGCGGAGTATTAAATCATATACTATACTTTAATAGTATCGGACCAATAAAAACCATAGCTACCGGAAAATTATTAAAAAAAATAGCCGAAAAATATGGCAGTCAAGAAGAATTTTGGAAAAAAATAAAAGAAACAGCACTAAAACTAAAAGGATCAGGATACACATTTTTAGTATATAAAAACGGAGAGATAGACATAATAAATTTATCAAATCAAGAAACGCCACTATTATATGGAATGGTACCATTATTTAATATTGATCTTTGGGAACATGCATATTACATAAACTATGAAAATGATAAAAGCAAATATTTAGATAATATAAAAGAAATAGCAGATTTCACAAATGCCAGTGAAATATATAATAAAATAACATAAAAAGCAAAATATTTAAAAAAATTCTCCAAATAAGGTTGACACACCCAAAAAACATGTGTTATAATCTACCTTGTAAATTGGTTTTGGAGAAATACCCAAGTTCGGTTGAAGGGACTAGTCTTGAAAACTAGGAGGTCGGCGACGGCGCGGGGGTTCGAATCCCTCTTTCTCCGCCATTAGTATTTATCGCGGGATGGAGCAGTTTGGTAGCTCGTTGGGCTCATAACCCGAAGGTCGATGGTTCAAATCCGTCTCCCGCAACCATTTTTGGTCTCGTGGTGTAGTGGTTATCACGTCTGCCTGTCACGCAGAAGATCGCGAGTTCGAACCTCGTCGAGACCGCCATTTTTTTTTGGCTACGTAGCTCAGTCGGTAGAGCAGAGGACTGAAAATCCTCGTGTCGGTGGTTCGATTCCGCCCGTAGCCACCATCTTTTTGAGCGCTCGTAGCTCAGCTGGATAGAGTGTTTGGCTACGAACCAAAAGGTCAGGGGTTCGAATCCCTTCGGGCGCACCATATATAATCGGAAAATAGCACAATTTGGTAGTGCACTACGCTTGGGACGTAGGGGTTGCAGGTTCAAATCCTGTTTTTCCGACCATTTAGTTTAATAAACTTGAGATTATCTCAGGTTTTTTTGTTGAATTTTGCGCTCCAAAATTATTGTTTATTCTAAATAAATGTGCTATAATCACATTAGATGTTGATTTTACATCTTAGGAGGGTAGAAAATGAAAAATAAAAAAACAGATAAAAGAATAAATGAACCAAAAGAAAATTCAAACAATTTCCTATCATTTATATGTGAACCAAAAACTATAGGGACATTTTTAATAGGATTAGTAATTGGTTTAATCGCAATGCGCCTATGCTTCCCGGAAAGAATTGCCAAACTAGCAGATGGCACAGAAGTTGTAGTATCATACAACGATAAAGAAATAACTGCCGATACACTATATGAAGATATGAAAGAATTTTTCTCAGTAAACGTATTACTAAATGATGTTGACATGGGAATACTAGATGCTAAATATGGTGATTCCGACGAAAGAAAAGAATCGGCTGAATATAATACAAAATACTATATTGACATGTATAAAGATTATTATGGATATTCAGAAGAAGAAGCAATAAAAGCATTAGGATTTTCAACAAGAGAAGAATTATATGAATATTTTGAATTGGACTTCTTAAGAAATAAATATTACGATGAATACCTAAAAAAAGAAATAACAGATAAAACAATAAACAAATACTACAAAGATAAAGTATATGGAGATTACAATACAAAACACATACTAGTAAAAGTTGCAAGCGATGCAACATCAAAAGAGAAAAAAGAAGCTAAAAAATTAGCAGAAGAAATAATCAAAAAACTAAACAGTGGTAAAACATGGGAAGAAGTAACAGAAGAATACAAAGACCAAATAACAGCAGAGGACTTAGGGGTAAAAACATTTAAAGATAGTATTGATGAAGCATATGTTAAAGCGGCATTAGCACTAAAAGTTAATACATACTCAAAAAAACCAGTATTAGGTAGTTATGGTTATCACATAATCTATAAAGTAGCCCAAGAAGACAAAAAACCACTAGAAGAAATAAAAGATGACGTAATAAGCTTAATAAAAACAGATATGGAAAAGAAAGATCCAAAATTACTTTATAAAGTATTAGTTGGTTTAAGAAAAGAAGCAAATTTAAAAATATATGATACAAAATTAAACGATGAATACAACTATTTAGTTGCTTCATATAAATAAAAACGATGATTAATTTTCATCGTTTTTTTTCTTTAAATCGCCAACACTCTTAAAAGCCTCTAAAACTTCAACCGGCATTGCAAATAAAATAGTATTTGATTGATCAGATGAAACATCATTAATAGTTTCAAGTGTTCTCAAATGCAAAGCACCAGGTGTAGAACCAAGAAGCATAGCAGCTTTCTTTAAATTTTCAGCAGCTTCAACTTCGCCCTCGGCTTTAGTAATAACAGCTTGTTTTTCTCTTTCAGCTTCTGCAGCTCTGGCAATAACTCTTTTCATTTCCTCAGGCAAAGAAATATCTTTAAGTTCAACATTTTCAACCTTAACACCCCAAGGATCAGAAGCCTCATCAACAATCTTTTGGATAGTATCAGAAATCTTTTCTCTCTCAGTCAAAAGTTCATCAAGAGTAACAGTACCAACAGTATTTCTCATAGTAGTCTGAGCAAGTTGACTAACAGCATAATGGAAGTTCTCAACCTCAAGAATAGCTTTAGCAGCATCAAAAATTTTATAATATACAACTGCATTAATACCAATTGAAACATTGTCCTTTGTTATTGCCTCCTGATTAGGAACATCAACAACCTTAGTTCTAATATCAATCTTCTTGTAAGACTGAAAAATAGGGCATACAAAATTAATACCAGGCTTCATGATTTTAGAATATTTGCCCAAAGTAAACTTAATACCCCTTTCGTACTCATTAATTTGCCTTATTGAACCTAAAAATAAGACAACAAGCACAATAATTATAGCGTATTCCACACATTTCCTCCTCTAAAATAATTATATCACATTTACAGAAAAAAAATAAACTTAAAAAAATATATTTCTTTTATAACCTTTTTGTGATATACTTTTAAATATAGGAAAGGAATAGATATAATGACAATTGATCAGATATTTTCGTTTTTAAGAAATTTACTAGACACATTAGTTGTTTGGTTATCAATATATTTTGTATTAAAAAGTTTAAGAAAGAATGTAAAAATGATACTCCTATTTAAAGGAATATTAATAATAGCATTTCTAAAAATAATGAGTGACCTTTTAGGTTTACCAACAATAGGATACCTATTAAATTATGTAATAATGTGGGGACCACTTGCTTTAATAATAATCTTCCAACCAGAAATAAGAAACGTCTTAGAACAATTAGGACGCAGTCAATTACTAGGAAGACATAAAATACTAACAGTAGATGAAAGAGAAAAACTAGTCTATGAAGTAGTAAGTGCCGCTGAAACATTAAGAAAAAACAGAATAGGAGCATTAATGGTATTTGAAAGAGACAATAGTTTAGCAGAATACATAGAAAAAGCCCATAAAGTATATGCCGACATATCAAGCGAACTATTAGTAACGCTATTCTTCCCAAATAACCCATTACACGATGGTGGTGTTATAATACAAGGAGATAAAATATCATGTGCAGGCGCCGTATTCCCAACAAGTGACAATGTAAAAATAAGCAAAAGACTAGGAACAAGACATAGAGCAGCTCTAGGAATAGCAGAAGAAACAGACTGCATATCACTAGTAGTATCAGAAGAAACAGGCAGACTATCACTTGCATTTGGAGGCGAACTTCACTATAATTTAACACTAGATGAAGTAAAAATGATGCTCTTAGAAGAATTAAGACCAAAAAAATCATTATTCGTTGAGGAGGAAACTACAGATGAAGAAAATAATTAACTCAATCCTTAACTTCTTCGACAAAATCTTTGTTGTTCCAATGACTAAATTAGTCTATAAACTAAGAAATTCCTTTAGTTCATCAAACTGGCGATTCGAAGCATGGCTATCAAAAAGTAATACACTATTATATATATCTTTAGTAGTAGCAATCATACTATCAGTAGCAGTAAACCAAAAATTATTAGTTTACTCAGAAAACAATGCTATTGTATTACACGACCAACCAGTTGAAGTAAAATATAACGAAGAAGCATACGTAGTAGAAGGTTTACCATCTACAGTTGAAGTAACCCTAATAGGTAACAGTTCTAACCTATACTGGGCAAAACAATCAAACACACATAAAATAACAATAAATTTAAATGATTTAAAACCAGGACAACATAAAGTAGACGTAATCTATGAAAATGTCCTAAAAAACATTGATTACAGCGTTAATCCATCAACAGTAACAGTTTGGATATATCCAAAAGTATCCGCAACAAAATCATTAACATATGATCTATTACATATTGATGAATTAGACAAACGATTAAATGTAGACAGTGTTACACTAGATGCTGATCAAGTAGTAATTAAAGGTTCAGAAGAACAAATAAGTAAAGTTGCGAACGTAAAAGCACTAATAGACGTTAATAACTTTGATACCCAAAATGTAGGTGAAATGGTAATAAAAAATGTACCAATCAAAGCATATGATGCAAACGGAAATGTTGTAAACGTTGAAATAGTACCAGAAAAAGTAAATGCAAACATAGAAATTTCATCTCCAAGTAAAGAAGTACCAATCAAAATAATTCCAGTAGGAACTGTAACATTTGGTAAAGCAATAAGTGCGATAGATACAAGTGTTGTAAGAGTAACAGCATACGGAAGTGCAGAAGCACTAGCAGACTTAGAGTATATCCCAATAGAAGTAGATGTTTCTAACTTAAGCTCAAGTGTAAATAAAAAGATAGAAATACCAAAACCATCAGGTGTAAACTCATTAAGTTCAAATAACTTAACTGTAAAAATATCAATTGCATCTTCAACAAGTAGAGATGTCGACAAAGTACCAGTAAATGCAAGAAACGTTGGCGAAGGCCTAGCCGTTAATATAACATCAAACGCCTTCATAAGTGTTTCTGTATCAGGTGTAGAAAGCGTTATTGAAAATCTACAACCATCAGATATAACAGCGTATGTTGATTGTTCAGGCTTAAAAGAAGGCGAATATGACCTAGACATCAAAGTCGAAGGAAGCGACCTAAAAGCGACATATACACCAAAGACACTAAAAGTAAAAGTTACAATAACAACTAAAAAATAAAATTCTACGAAAGTAGAATTTTTTAGTCAGCGAATTTATAAAAATAAATTCCTATGTTAATTAAACCGCAAATACCAACAATTGAGTAAATAACCCTAGAGAAAGTAGTGCCAGCACCAAAAAGTGCTTCAACTAAATTAAAATTGAAAAAACCAACCAATCCCCAGTTAATCGCTCCAATTATTGTAAAAATAAGTGCAATCTTTTGAAATGTTTTCATAATTCTCCTTTCATATATATTTTGGTAAAATATTCTATTATTATTCATAAGCATATAAATAACTCATATAATTTATTGAATACTTGAGGTGAAAAATGAAAAAAATATTAATTGCTATTAGCTGTGTGCTCCTTGTTGCATGTTCAAAATCTTCGAATGCCCTAAAAGAAATAACCAAATCTATAAATAATAGTAACAGTTATTACTTAGATGGTACATTAGAAGTAATGAATGGTGATGATTCATCGTTTTATAATGTAAAAGTTTCATATAAAAAAGATAATCTATTTAAAGTAAGTTTAATAAATCAAATTAATAATCATGAACAAATAATATTAAGAAATACAGACGGTGTTTATGTATTAACACCATCAATCGGAAAAAGTTTTAAATTTCAAAGCGACTGGCCATACAACAACTCTCAAATATATCTATTACAAACACTATTAAATGATATTAATAATGGTGAATATACATATAAAGAAACAAACGAAGGTTATACATACACAACAAACGTAACATACTCAAACGATAGAAACCTAGTAAAACAGGACATAACATTTGGAAAAGATTACAAAATAAAGTCAGTACTAGTATATGATAAAAACGAATCAATAAAAATGAAAATGATATTTAGTGCAGTAGACATGAACAAAAATTATGACTCATCATACTTCACACTAGAAGAAAACATGAAAGGAACAAAAACAGAAGAAAGCACAGCAAGTCTAAAAGACATAGTTTATCCAATGTATGTACCAAGTGATACATACCTAACAAATAAAGAAACAATAGATACAAATAATGGCAAAAGAGTAATACTAACATTTACAGGAGCTAAACCATTCACATTTGTTCAAGAAAACGTCGCTTTAACAGATGTAACACTATTAATAGATGGCGAATTTGTACTCCTAAATGACGTTCTCGGAAATGTAACAGAAAGTGAAGTATCATGGATAAGTAACGGAATAGAATACTACATAACAAGTGACGTTCTATCAAAACAAGAAATGATAGAAATAGCATCATCAGTCGGATTGCTAGCAGTTTCTAAGTAATTTTACAAAAAATCCTTGTTTCTTCCCATAATTTATTATATAATTAATCTTGGGTGAACAATTATGAAAAAAGGAAATAAGAATCGTCGCAATACTCCAAAAAGAATAAACTACAGTAGTGACAATCAATTAATGACACTATTTAAAATTATAATCATACTAGTATTAGTACTAGGAGTTTTCTATGGAATAACATTATGGCGTACAACTGATAAAACAAAAACTGACACAAAACCAGAAGAAGTAGAAATTCAATATGATGAAATACTAATAGGAACAATACTATCACAAAATACAAATGAATACTATGTGTTACTAGCAGACCTAAACGCCGCTGATTACACAAAATATGAAAGCTATGTTGAAACCCTTTCAGGAAATGCCAAAACAAGACTATATACATCAGATAAAGAAAGTATATTCAATAAATCATATATATCAGAAGAAGCAAATGTAAAAGATTACATAGGAAAAACAAAAATAGACGGAATAAAATTCAGTGACGATTGCCTATTACACATAAAAAAAGTAAAAAATAAAAAAGGCGACAAAGTTGCAAAAATAACAGAAATTTTTGTTGGCGACGAAGAAATATTAAAACAATTCAGTAAATTAGTAGAGGCTAAATAGTCTTTACTTTTTTGTTATTTAAATGTATAATTTATAAAGAGTGGTGATGAAATGAAAAAAGGAATCAAAAAAATATGGAATAAGGTAAAAAAATTCTTTAAAGCCAAAGATGAAAACGATAATAGTTTTTCAATAACAGAAGTCTGCCTAATTATATTATGCACAACAATAATAAGTATATTAGTAGGAATACTATTAGATAAAAATTTGTTTAGAAGCGAAAACAAATACAGCACCCAACTAAAAGAACTAATAAACAACTATCAATATATAGTAAACTCATACTATGGTGAAATAGATGAAAATAAGCTCGTTGATGCGGCAATAAACGGAATAGTAAGTGAGTTAGGAGACACATACAGCAACTACTTCTCAGAATCCCAAGCAGAAAATTTTGATAAAATGCTTACAGGATCATATGAAGGAATAGGTGTCCAAATAGGACAATATGCAAACGGCGATATAGTAGTCGTATCAGTTTTTGAAAATTCAAGTGCCTATGATGCAGGTGTAAAAGTAGGCGACATCATAAAAAAAATTAATGATAAAGAATTGACAGGGCTATCAACAAAAGATGCCGTAAAAATAATAAAAGAACAAACAGGCGAAAAAATAAATCTAAATATAATAAGAGATAAAGAAGAAAAACAAATTGAAGTAATACGCAAAAAAGTAGTCTTAAAATCAGTAAACTATGAAACACTAGAAAAAAATAACAAAAAAGTTGGCTACATATATATAAGTATATTCTCTTTAAACACATCCGTTCAAGTAAAAGAAGCACTAGAACAACTAGAAGGAAATGTTGACTCTATAATAATAGATGTAAGAGACAACAGTGGTGGACATCTAACAAGTGCAGAAGAAATACTATCATTATTCTTAGACTCATCTAATATTATATATAAGATGGACGTAGGCGGAAAAGTAACATCATATTATAGTAAAGGTAACAAAACTAAAAAATATCCAGTAGCAATATTAATAAATGGTGAAAGCGCATCAGCGTCAGAAATGCTTGCCATAGCAATGCAAGAAAAATATGGTGCAAAAGTAGTAGGCGTAAACAGCTTTGGAAAAGGAACAGTTCAAGAAAAAGTAGAATTATCAACAGGAGCAAGCTACAAAGTGACAACAAAAAAGTGGCTATCACCAAACGGAAATTGGATAAACGAAGTAGGAGTTACACCAGACGTATATATAGAAGGAAGTAAAGAATGGTATAATCTATCACACGAAAAAGACGTTCAACTCCAAAAAGCACTAGAAGAAATAACAAAATAATTCTAAAAAGTAAGATAAATGAAAGTTTATCTTTTCTTTTTGCGCAAAATCAGATATAATGTTTTGGGAAGAAGGATTATCATGAATAGATTATGTATAGGAGATAAATTACAAATACAATGCTATAAACACAATAAAGAACTCCACAGAATGTGGAAAGAAGCAGTTGTATTAGCAGAAGGAAAAGATTACTTAATATGCGGAAACGATAAAACAACAGTTATAGAATCAAGTGGAAACACATGGAAAACAAAAGAACCAGCAATAATGTATTTCTTCAAAGATAAATGGTTTAATGTAATAGCACAACTAAAAAAAGATGGCATCTACTTCTATTGCAACATAGCAACACCATATATTATAGAAGATGGAATGATTAAATACATAGATTATGATTTAGATTTAAGAATTTTCCCAAGTGGAGATTTTAAAATATTAGACTGTCTAGAATATAATTATCATAAAAGGGTAATGAATTATTCAGAAGACTTAGACAAAGTAATCAGACTATCATTAGATGAATTAATAAGTCTATATAAAAATAAAAATAAAATATTTGAAAAAGAAACAATCATAAAATATTATGAACAATACGCCAAATTAAAGGAAGAAGCGATGGGATATTATGGATAATTATTTAAAAAATATGGAACAAATTAGTCGATTCTTCATATAATATAAAGTAAAACTGCTTTTTTTAAAAGAAAATGTCGAAAAAAATAAAAAAGTTTAAAAAAAGTATTGACTTACCTAATTTAAAATGGTAAGATTGAGATGTTTTGTGCGAAGAAACCTTCTACAAAATGTCAACAAAAATGTTCTTTTGAAAATTTTGAAAAAAACTTTAAAAAAAGTATTGACTTGTTCCTTTCGAGGTGGTATATTATGAGTACCTTGAAAGAGAAATCATTTTTTTTACAAGGAAAAAAACAAAATTGAAAAAAGTTCAATTTGGGCTTGACAAACAAGTTTGCATTTGATATTATATATGCAGCTTGATTGAAAAAGCGAAATGATCTTTGAAAACTGAGCAAAATGTCAATTCAAATTTAGTTAGGACAAATTTTTATTTAAGAATTCAATTTTTTTTATGAGAGTTTGATCCTGGCTCAGGATGAACGCTGGCGGCATGCCTAAGACATGCAAGTCGAACGAAGAAGCCTAATGAAGATTGAGTGCTTGCACAAGATTGGATTTAGATACTTCTTAGTGGCAGACGGGTGAGTAACACGTAGGTAATCTACCTTGAAGACTGGGACAACGTTTGGAAACGAACGCTAATACCGGATAATTCGTAAACGGATAACTGTTTATGCTAAAAGGTGCTTCGGCATCACTTCGAGATGAGCTTGCGGTGTATTAGCTAGTTGGTGAGGTAATGGCCCACCAAGGCAACGATGCATAGCCGGACTGAGAGGTCGAACGGCCACATTGGGACTGAGACACGGCCCAGACTCCTACGGGAGACAGCAGTTAGGAATATTCGTCAATGGGGGAAACCCTGAACG
>CAKPJE010000014.1 GCA_934162555.1 uncultured Bacilli bacterium
GTATTATATAGGCCATTTATAAAATGTGACGATTATACAACAATTGGCTATTCAAAAGAACTTGCCAGTTAAATATTAAAAAAAATATTTCATTTTATTATTATTTGGTGTATAATTAGTTAAGAACGTAGAAGGAGGATTCAAATGACTACAATAATTACGTTATTATGTTTTGTGCTAGTACTCGGTGTAACAGTCTTTATCCATGAATTAGGACATTTCCTATTTGCGAAAAAAGCAGGAATATATTGCTATGAGTTTTCTTTAGGAATGGGACCAGTAGTATGGAAATTCAACCGTAAAAATGATGAAACAACATATTCTATAAGGCTATTCCCAATTGGTGGCTTTGTGCAAATGGCTGGTGAAGCAGTTGATTTAGATGAAGATATACCAAAAGAAAAAAGAATGCAAAGCAAAACTTGGTTGCAAAGATTCCTAACAATATCAGCTGGTGTAATATTTAACTTTTTACTAGCTTTGGTAATCTTTTTTATAGTAGGAATGATAACTGGTACTGATGACCAAAAAGCATATGTAGGAAGTATCGGCGAAAACTTTAAAGCAAGTTCAACAAACCTACAAGTAGGAGATCAAATATTAAAAGTAAATGGTAAAAATAGTTGGTCGAGTAATAAAACTTTACTATTATTAATGGTAAATAACGGTAAAAATATATCTTTAGAAGTAAAACATCAAAATGGTACTAAAGAAATTATTAACATTGAACCAACTTTAGTAAAAGAAATATTGGATGATGACAAAAAAGTAACAGGTTATGAAGTTGTTTCTGAAAAAACAGATGATACTGAATACAAATTTGGAATTGGTCTAAGTACAAAAGCAACAAGTGTAAAAGTTAAAAATGTCAAAAATTTCTTTAGCAATGTATATCATGGTATTATTTATTCATTTGTTAGCTTTGCTAGTTTAATTGACCAAATGGTACATATAATTTTTTATCTATGTACAGGTAAATTATCACTTTCAAGTTTAAGTGGACCAGTTGGAATTTACCAAGTAGTTGGCGAAAGTGCTAAATATGGATTTATAAATGTTGTTTATTTAATAGGCTATATCTGTGTTAATGTTGGCTTTATAAATTTACTACCATTACCAGCTTTTGATGGAGGTAGGGTATTCTTTATGATAATTGAAGCAATAAGAAAAAAACCAGTAAGTCCAAAAGTAGAAAACATAATCCATGCAGTAGGATTAGTACTATTAATGATCTTAATGGTTGTTATAACCTTTAACGATATAGTAAGAATATTCTTTAAATAAAAACCACATTTGTGGTTTTTTTAGTTACTTGCTTCAAGTACGGCTTTACTATATAAATATAATCCTGTATGATTAGGATGGATATAATCAACTAAATAATAACTAGTATTACTATTATTTAAAGTTTTTTCTAAAATGATATTTGGATTTATAAACAAATAATCATTTTTTTTAGCATATTCCTCCAAAGCTTTTGAATATTCTTTATATAATTTATTTTTTTCATCTAAAGATAATTTAGTAACGTCATCATAATTCATAGAATAAAATGGGGCAATTAAAACAATTCTTTTACTTTGCAGTAAACTAACAATTTCTTCTAAATTCTTTATATATTCTGTACTTGTCATAGCAGAAATATCATTTCTATATCTAATATCATTTGTCCCAATCGCGATAATATTTAAATCACTTGAACATTCCTTTATTTCATTTCTTTTATTTTTTAATAATAATTTTGTTGTATAAGAACCATAAGCAGCTTTCTTAACATCAACATTAAAATTTAATATTAAAGGTTCATACCATCCATGGCCACCATTAACAGTTCCCTCTGTGATACTATCACCAATAAAACAAACACTTTTAGAATGTAATAATTCTTGGTATAATTTTTTCTTCTTTAAGCTATTATCAATACTTAAATTTTTCATTTTACTAGGAGAATATCCATCCTTTGAAAAATAATACAATTCTTCTATATCATTCGTGCTAACTTCTTTATTAAGCATAACACTTGTTACTAATTTTTGGACTTCTTCAATTCTTTTTAACTCATTAACACTCATACTGTTATAAATATCTATATTGTTTAAAATATCATAAATAGGAATTGAATAGTAAAAACCATTTTTATCCCCCTTAGTAAACATAGGAATAATAGATGAATTAACGATCTTTTTGGTTTTTTTATCAATATAAACATTAACAATACTAGTAGCATCTCCATTATTACTAGTATATTGATTTGCAAAATTTCCGGGTGAATTAACAATAAAACAATCATCAATATATTCAAGAGGTTGAACAGAATGCGAATGATCACCAAATATAATAGAAGCACCATTTTCGGCAAATATTTTGTTCCATGTCTTTTGCATATCATTTTGTTTTAAAGCAAATTGACTACCCATATGAGGTAAAACAATAATTAAATCTACATTTTGTTTTTTCAAGGTTTCAAAATCATTGATAACACTTTTTTTAATATCTTCAAACAAAGGACTAGTAGTAGGAACTATCATATTAGTAATATCAAGTTTGTATAATTTATCCTCAGTATAATAATTTGATCCATAAGTATAAGCAAGTATCCCAACCTTAAGATCTTTTATATTAACTATTTTATATCTTTCTTTATAACCAATATAATCTAGGCCTCTTTCATTCAAATTATTAACCGTTTCCTTAACGCCTTCTAACCCCTTATCTAAAATATGATTATTAGAAATAGTTACTAAATCAATACCACTTCCTTTTATACTATCAATAAATTCTTTTGGATAATTTAAATACACATTTTTGCCATCATTAAAATTTCCTACTGAATAACTACCACTTGCACATGGACCTTCTAAAACACCAATTGTATAATCAGAATTTTCAAAATATTTATTAGTATAACTAAACATCTTATTAAAATTATAGAATGATCCATTATAGCCAGCTTTTACTTGATTTTCAAGCATTATTAAATCTCCAACAAATGAAATAGAAATGTAATCACCCTTATTAGAACCATTTTCTTCCTCTAAAGGATAATTAGGGCGATTAATTTTTTTAATATTGATACTAGTAAATAATAATAAAAATGTAATCATAACTGCTAAAAAAATATTAAAATAAGCAATATTCTTTTTAGTAAAAATCTTCTTCATACATACCTCCAACGACAAAAAAATTATAACATAATCATATAATTAAATACAACATTTTATTGTATAGTTTGAATAAAAATGATATAATTTTACAGGAGGCTAACATGATTTTAAAATGTGAGAATATAAATAAAAAATTTGGTAAAAAACAAATACTAAAAAATGTGTCATTAGAAGTAAATGAAGGCGATATCTTAGGTTTAATAGGACCAAACGGAGCTGGAAAAACAACAACCATAAAAATGATTCTAGGACTTCAAAGCATAGATAGTGGGAATATATATATAAATGGTTATAATATAAAAAAAGATTTTGCAAAAGCAATTGAAAGAGTAGGGGGAGTAGTAGAAAATCCTGATTTGTATATGTATTTAACAGGTTATGAAAATTTAAAACTAATATCTAATCTTTATAAAAATATATCAAAAGAAAGAATTAATGAAGTAGTGGATTTAGTAAAATTAAATGTAAGAATAAATGATAAAGTATCAAAATATTCTCTTGGCATGAGACAAAGATTGGGAATAGCTGCAGCTTTAATTAATAAACCTAATTTATTAATATTAGATGAGCCAACAAATGGCTTAGATCCAGAAGGAATAAAAGAATTAAGGGATATATTAAAAGAATTAGCTTTAAAAGAAAATGTTGGTATTATTGTATCAAGTCATAACTTATCAGATCTTGAAAGCTTTTGTAATAAAATAGTAATAATTAAAAATGGAGAAATAGTTGAAACTAATAATTTAACAAACATTAAAAAAGTTGAAGAATCATATATTATAGAATTAGATGATATATCCAAAATTAAAGATGTAGAATTTGAAAAAATCGATGAAAATAATATTAGAATTCATATTGATAAAAAAGAAATACCAGAAGTAATTAAAAAATTAGTCCAAAACGATATAAAAATATACATGGTAAAAGAGGAAACTATAACTCTTGAAGATGCATTCCTTAGAAAGACTGGAGGTAATATAATTGATTAACCTATTAAAAAATGAAATTTTTAAGATTTTTAAGAAAAAGGGAATCTGGATTATATTAATAATATTATTTGTATATACAATATTTATTAATTTTATCAATAAAAGAATTGAAATAGAAAATAATACTTATCATGATAGTTACATTAAAACATTAAAAGAGGAATTAAAAAATATTGATGTAAATACAGAATTATATTTATATATTGATATACTAAATCAAATTGAAAACTATGAATTTTTAAAAAACTATGATAAAGATTCCTGGCAATATTATATTGCTAATCAGAGTGCCTATAATTATATCTCTATAATAAATAATATAAAATATACTGATAATGATAAAAAAGAATTAGAAAGAGCGAATAAAAATTTTGATTTATTTAAAGATAGATTAAAAGGTACATGGGAAGAATATACAACTAAAGAAATGAAAAGATTAGAAGAAGAATATTCAAATTATAAAGAAATGGATGAATATAAAGAATTAGAACTAAGACTAAAATATGGTATTCCTTATGGTAATAATAAATTAAATAATGCTTTAACTAGTTATATTACAAACACAAATAATTTAGAGACAATTAAAAAAACTAATCTAACTCATGAAGAAAAAATATATTATGAAAATACAGAAAAAGCATATTACACAAGCAAATATATGTTAGAAAACAAATTTAATGAACCAAATGATATATCATCAAGAGGGATGTTACTTACACTTTTTAGTAACTGTGAACTATTTATTGTTGTTGCTGTCTGTTTAATTGCAAGTTCAATTATAAGTGAAGAATTTAATAAAGGTACAATTAAAATGTTATTAGTTCGTCCATATAGTAGAACTAAAATATTACTTTCTAAATTTGTAGCAGTAATTTTATCAATATTATTTATGATATTTACATCTTACGTAATACAATTTGTAGTAGGACTTACATTCTTTGGTTCAAAATCACTTAGTTATGGTGTTATTACATATAACTATGTATCACATATAGTAAAGGAAATAAGTATATTTAAAAGTATTATAATTACAATTTTATCAAGATTACCAATGTATATATTATTAGGTACATTTGCATTCTGTTTTAGTACTTTTATTAATAACACTGGTATTAGTATGGCAATTAGTATGGCAGGTTACATTGCCGCGGAAATAATTAATTCAGCAGCTTATTATTTTAATATTAAATGGCTAAGATATTTTGTAACTTTAAACTGGAATTTATCTGATTATTTATATGGTAAAACTCCTACACTTGAAGGGACTAGTTTAATATTTTCTTTATTTATTTGTTTGTTATACTTTATTTTAATGATAGTACCTACATTTATGTATTTTAAAAAGAAAAATATTAAAAACATCTAAAAGGATTTATTCCTTTCTTTTCTTGTTTTAGTAAAATATATATGATATAATTTTTTTCGGTGAATTATATGGAAGAATACAAAGAAATAGAAAGAAGTATTATAAAAAAATATCGTAAGGAAATATGGAGTAAATTTATTAAAGCTGTTCAAGAATACAAGTTAATTAATGAAAATGATAAAGTAATGGTTTGTATTAGTGGGGGTAAAGATTCTTTTTTACTAGCAAAATGTATAGAGGAACTATCAAAACATGGTAAATTTCCTTTTGAAGTTCATTATGTGGTGATGAATCCAGGTTATAATAAAGAAAATGTCCAAAAAATAATTGATAATGCTAAAAGAATAAATATAAATATTGAAATATTTGAAAGTGATATTTTTGAAGTAACAAACAAAGAATGTCCAGGAAATCCATGTTATTTGTGTGCAAGAATGAGAAGGGGATTTTTATATAGTAAAGCTAAAAGTTTAGGGTGTAATAAAATAGCGCTTGGCCATCATTTTAATGATGTAATTGAAACTACTTTGTTAAGTATGTTCTATGGTGCCGAAATTAAAACAATGCTTCCTAAATTGCATAGTGAAAATTTTGAGGGGTTAGAGTTGATTAGACCACTTTATTTGGTTAAAGAAAAAGATATAATCAGTTGGGCTAAAAGTAATGATCTGTCTTTCCTTAATTGCGCTTGTCGTTTTACCGAGAGAATGAAGGATGAAAATATAAGTAAAAGAAAAGAAATAAAGGAATTAATTAGAGATATGGAAAAAGTAAATCCTAATATAGAACATAATATATTTAAAGCTTTAGATAAT
Organism: uncultured Bacilli bacterium; assembly: GCA_934162555.1. Classification (GTDB taxonomy): domain Bacteria; phylum Bacillota_I; class Bacilli_A; order RF39; family UBA660; genus CAG-884. Next base: position 6,335 of record CAKPJE010000014.1, read on the forward strand.
GTTAATTTAAATTGTGTACTATCTTACAATAAAGATGGCAGGAATCATTCATTTTTAGATGATTATGAATAGGTAAAGAATTATGAACAAAGAAGAATTACTAGTCAAAATAAAAGAATTAAATTTTCCTTTAGGAGATTATTATATTTTATCTTCAGGATGTTTAATGTTATATGGACTAAGAGACAAAATAAATGATATTGATTTGTGTATATCAGATGAATTATTTACTTCTATAAAAGATAAATATAATCTAAAAGAGAAAAACGAATGTGGATTTTATAAAGTTAATGATTTCTTAGAAGTTGTTGTAAATCCAAAAGACACATTAAAATATGATATCAAAGATGGTTACCCTGTTGAAAAATTGACAACAATTTTAGAATTTAAATTAAAAAGAAATAAAGAAAAAGATCAAAAGGATATAATAAATATTCAGAACTATTTAAAAAAATACCAAATAGGTATTTAAATTTGAGATTTGTTTTTAATAAACTCACGGAGCATTTTAGTAAGTGCTCTTTTTTCAATTCTTGAAACATAACTTCTTGAAATATTTAAGTTTTTAGCGATATCTTTTTGTGTTGTTTCCTCATATTCATTTAAGCCATATCTTTTTTCAATTATTTCTTTTTCTCTTTTTGTTAAAATATTCATGTACTTTTGTAAGTCTTTTATATTATTATCGTTATGAATTGATAAAGCATATTCAGGATCAGGAGTTTTTAAAATATCTAAAAAAGTTATTTCATTTCCTTCCTTATCAAAACCAATTGATTCATTTAAACTAATATTCTTTTTATTTTTTTTATTAGCTCTAAAATACATTAATATTTCATTTTCAATACACCTAGCACAATATGTAGTAAGTTTAGTCTCTTTTTTACCAGAATAACTATCAATTCCCTTTATTAAACCAATTGTCCCAATGGAAATTAAATCATCAGCTTCATCAACTTTGTGTTCATATTTTTTTACAATATGAGCGATTAATCTTAAGTTGTGCTCAATAAGTTTACTCCTTGCTTCTTTAGAACCTTTACTAAGTTCTTCAATACATTTTTCTTCTTCTTCCTTTGATAAAGGATCAGGAAAAACATTATTTGAATAAGCAGCAGTAAATAAATATAAATCTTTAAATAAAAATGATAGTATTTTTTTGAACATTTTTACCCCCATTATAATTTTATGCATTTAATAATGAAATACTAGACTTTTCTTTTGCAAAAATGTATAATTTAAATGGTAGGTGAATATATGAAAAAAGGATTTACATTAGTAGAACTAATAGTAGTAATAGTATTACTTTCATTAATATCTATTTTTACATTCCCAAGTATAAATAAGACCTTAAATGAAAGAAAAGAAAAATTATATAATATTCAGATTGAAAATATAAAGACCTCAACCAAAAACTATATAAATAAAAATAATTTATTTAGTGCTAGTGATAAAGTAATAGTAACACTTTGCCAATTAAAACAAGAAGGTTTTACAGATGAAAATATAAAAGATCCAAGAACCGGAGTATTACTTTCAAATGATTCAAAAGTTATTGCTGAAAAAGATACAAATGAATATACCTTTATATTAGGTGATGATAATAGTACAACCTGTGGCTTAAAAGCTGATACACTTTTTGAATATGTTGAAGTTGGTAGTGAATACATAGAAAAAATGGATGAATCAAAATATACTATTACAATTTATTTGGACAATAACGAAGTAGAAAGTATAGATACAAGTAGAATAAGTACATATATTATTAAATATACTTCTGCTGATGGAACAAAGATAACAAAATATGTCTATATTATAGATACAACAGGTCCAGAAATTACTTATACAAAAGATCAGAAATATGTAGATACAAATGGTAATGAAGTAACAAGTAAAAAAATAGGCGAGGGAACAATAATTATAAATGCTAACCAAAATGATACATTTATACCATTTCCTGCCCAAGCAATTGACAAAAACGATGGAGAAACAGAACTAAATATTAGTTCAAACGTAAATTTAAAATTACCAGGGACCTATTATATTACTTATTCAAGTACAGATCAAAAAGGAAATACAACAACTAAAAACCAAAAAATAGAAGTTGTTGATACCATTGCACCAATAATAGATAATATTTTTGGAATCCCAGAAAATAAAACATCTAATAGCATAGTATTATCTGTTGATGCTCACGATAATGAAAGTGGACTGCATCCAAGAGGTGCTTATTCATTTGATGGTGGTTCAACATGGCAAGTAAATAATACAATTAATGTTGATGAAAATAAAACCATAAATATAGTAGTAAGGGATGCTGCCTTAAATGAAACAAGAAAAACTATAACAATAGATAATATTTTAAAAGATGATAAAAATTTATCATTTACTATAACAAAAGGAACAATGAAAAATAGTGGTTGGTTTATAGATGATGTTGAAATTGAAATAAAGCCACTAGTTGCAAAAGAAAATTTTAAATCATATAGTTATTGTATAAGTTCAGATGTAAATTGTACGCCAAATAAAGAAATAACAGAAATTAATGGAACTTTAGAAAGTATTACTACAAATACAAAAGGATTACATATATGTGGATATGTTACCAAAAATGATGGCACTAAAACTGCTCAAATATGTAGTATGGTTATAAAAATTGATAAAGAAAAACCATTATGTACAGTTGAATATGAAACAAACTATGATTCATCAATAGGTTTACCAGGAAAAATAATTGTAACAGATTCAATAAGTGGTCCAGAACAAGCTGAAATATCATTCCTAGAAAGAAGTTCTAAAGTATTTGAAGTATATGATAAAGCAGGAAATCAAAATACTTGCACAGTAAAAGTAAAAGCAAGTGTTCAATCAAGATATAAAACATGTAATAGTTATAACTCATGTCCAAATGAAACTTACTGTGGTAGATCATGGTATTACTGTGATTGTAGTGATTGTAAGTATGGAGCAAACACATGTAGAGGTGGTTACACAAGAGAAGTATGTACCCAATATGGATGGTGCCATAATACAGGCTGTAGTTCAAGTAATAAATGTCCAGTAGGTGCTAGCTGTTGGTGTGAAGCAACTAAAAAAACCGGTTGGGATCCTTGTAAATATGGTTCAAATACATGCCAATATGGATGTGATGAATGTGATGGAGGCGCAAATTCATGTCCTAACCCAACATGTGGCTGTTCATCATGGACATATAGCGAGTGGACATCTGGTGAATGTACTAATGTAAGTGGTAAAACTTGTGAAACAAGAAGGGAATATTTAAAAGGTGAATAAATTGAAAAAGTGGTTCCCATATATTACAATTATTTTAGTAATTATTTTAACAATATCATTAATAATCATTGATAAAAAAAATAAAAAACAATTAAGTTTAGATGATCAAATGATTAAATACTGTGAGCAAATATATAAAAATGAAAATATTGGAGATAAAGAAATATATATCACATTAAAAACAATGAAAGAAAAATATAATTTGGATATATCTGCATTTGAAGAAGAAAAACATAATTGTTCACTTGAAAATAGTATGGCAAAAGCCTATATGAAAAATGGTCAAATTGTTTGTTCTGTAAATTTAATATGTGAAAATAAGTAAAGTTTAGTTTAATACTAGACTTTTTTTTCAACAAAATGTATAATTTAAATGGTAGGTGAATATATGAAAAAAGGATTTACATTAGTAGAACTAATAGTAGTAATAGTATTACTTTCTTTAATAGGAATTTTTACATTCCCAAGCATAAATAAAACTTTAAGTGAAAGAAAAGAAAAATTATATAATATTCAAATTGAAAATATAAAAACAAGTACTGAAAGTTATATAAATAAAAATAATTTATTTGTTGGTAATGATAAAGTATATGTAACACTTTGTCAGTTAAAACAAGAAGGTTTTACAGACGAAAATGTAAAAGATCCAAGAACAGGTAAAAAAATTCCTAATGATTCAAAAGTAATAGTTTCAAAAAGTGAAGAAGGAACAGACTATACATTTGAATTAGGCTGGGATAACGAAACAGTATGCACTCAAAATGATGAAACCTTATTCGAATTTATAGAAGTAGGAGGAGAGTACAAAGAAAACATTGATATAAGCAAATATGAAGTAACGATTTATTTTGAAGGAGTTAAAGTCGACGAGGTAGATACAAATACTTTAGGAGCATATTATATCGAATATAAAGGAGAAAACAATATAATAAAATATGTCTATATAATTGATTCAAGTGGACCGAGTATCGTTTATGAAGAACCACATGAACATATAGACAAAGATGGTAATAAAATAAGTAGTACTAAAGTAGGCGAGGGCAGAATTGAAATAATAGCCAATCAGATATCAACATTTGAGCCATTTAAAGTAAAAGTAGCAGATAATAGTGGCGAAGAAGTAACCGTAAAAATAACCTCAAGTGTAAATAACAAAGTTCCAGGAACATATTATGTTGTCTATGAAGCTAAAGATAAAAATAATAATGCAACAACAAAAATTCAACAAATAGATGTTGTAGATAACGAAAAACCGGTAATAGAGGAAATATTAAAATCGCCAAATACAACAACATCAAACAATGTAGTAATTTCAGTTGTTGCCCATGACAATGAAAGTGGACTCCACCCAAGAGGTGCTTATTCATTTGACGGAGGAATTACATGGCAAATAAATAATTCTATAACTGTAGAAAGTAACAGAAAATTAGAAATTGTTGTAAGAGATGTAGCACTTAATGAAACAAAAAAGAATATTGAAATAACAAACATATTAAAAGATGATAAAAATATATCATACACAATAAATAAAGGAACTCTAAAAAATAATGGTTGGTTTATAGATGATGTTGAAGTTTTAATTAAACCATTAGTATCAAACGAATACTTTGCTTCTTATAGTTATTGTATAAGTGATGATGCAAATTGTATCCCAAATATAAAAGTAGATGAAAAAAAAGATACTAAAGTAATTATAAGTGAAAATACTAAAGGAACTTATATATGCGGAAATGTAAGTAAAAACGATGGCACTAAAACAGATACAATCTGTAGTATGGTAGTCAAAGTGGATAAAGATGTTCCAACATGTAGCATAGATGTAAGTAGTGAAAGTACAAACGGTGTAACAGGCACTGTAAATATTATTGATAATACAAGTGGACCTAGGGTAAATCAAATTAAATTTGATAAATTAATTAAAACAAAAATATATGATATTGAAGATAATGCTGGTAATAAAAATACATGTACAGTAAAAATTAAGGCAACTGATTATACAAGATTTTCAAGTTGTTCAGGCTTTAAGTCATGTCCAAATTCAACATGTGGTTATGAATACTGTACAGCATCAGATTGTGGTTATGCAAGTTGTAATGCTTGCTACGATAGTTGTCTTTATGGATCAAATACATGTCGTAGTGGTTGGGTTACAACTGGTGAAGAATGTGTAAGATGGAGATGCTATACAGGGGCAGGTGGCCAAAATGGTCATGATTTTGATCATAACTTTGGTGGCAGAGGCTATTGCTCGTGCATAAAAACTGAAAAAACAGGCTATTATGATAGTTGCGCATATGGCTCGAATACATGCCGAGGAGGATACTATTACTGTCAAAGCCCATCATGCGGTTACAATACTTGTCAAAGTCCATCATGTGGCTATCAAAGCTGTCCATCTGCTACATGTGGATGTGAAAGTTGGAGTAGTTATGGCGAATGGTCAACTAATACTTGTTCATCAAATTCAATGAAAAGATGTGAACAAAAAAGAGAATATACATATGAAAGATAATTTGCAATAATTATTGACAATTGAATAAAAAAAATGTATATTAATAAAAACGAGAAAAAATATTATTAATTTCCTTATATTAGTGAGCTTGAGATAGTGAAAACAAGTTATAATAATTAATAATTCCTATTTTCTTAAGTGAAATGTAAACATTTCCGGTTAAAACCGTTATATTAATTAAGCAAAAAAAAGGATGGCACCGTCTTATTGACTCCTTGTACTATTCTTTTTTTCATATATAGGAGGGAAAATTATGGCTAATAAAGCAATAACAAGCAGAGATATTGACTTTGCGCAGTGGTACACAGATGTTGTAAAAGCAGCACGCTTAGCAACATATTCAAGTGTAAAAGGATGTACAATATTTGAACCAAACGGTTATGCAATATGGGAAAATATCCAAAAAAATATGGACAAATTATTTAAAGAAACAGGACATAAAAATGTAGCAATGCCACTATTTATACCAGAAAAACTATTAAATAAAGAAAGTGAACTTGTAAATGGCTTCGCACCAGAAGTAGCTTGGGTAACAGAAGGTGGTAGCAAAAAATTAGAAGAAAGACTGTGCATAAGACCAACAAGTGAAACATTATTCAGTGATTATTATAGTAAAGTTGTAAAATCATATAGAGATTTACCACTTAAATATAATCAGTGGTGCAGTGTTGTAAGATGGGAAAAAGAAACAAGACCATTTTTAAGATCAAGAGAATTCTTTTGGCAAGAAGGACATACAGTTCATGCAACTAAAGAAGAAGCTGAAGATGAAACAAGAGATATGCTAAACTTATATAAGTTCTTCTTTGAAAAATATTTGGCCATCCCAGTTGTAACAGGAAGAAAAACAGAAAAAGAAAAATTTGCCGGTGCTGAATATACATTAACAATCGAAGCTCTAATGCATAATGGTGTATGTTTACAAAGTGGAACAAGTCATTATTTCGGTCAAAAATTTAGTAAAGCATATGACATTAAATTTTTAAACAAAGAAAATAAACTTCAATACTGTTATCAAACATCATGGGGAACATCAAATAGAATGATTGGAGCCTTAATAATGGTTCACGGTGATGACAATGGGTTAGTATTACCTCCATTAGTCGCACCAACTCAAGCAGTAATCATTGGAATTGGTGAAGTAGATGAAGAAGTAAATAAAATATATAATACTTTAAAAGAAGCTGGTATAAGAGTAACTGTTGATGATAGTGAAAAATCACCAGGATTTAAATTCGCGGAAGCTGAAGTAAACGGAATACCAATTAGAATAGAAATAGGTGCAAGAGATTTAGCAAATAACGAAATAACTATTGCAAGAAGAGATACATTAGAAAAAATTAAAGTGGATAAAGATATTGATATGGTTTCTTATGTAAAAGAATTATTTTCTAAAATTCAAGAAAATATGTACAACAGAGCTTTAGAAAGAATGAAAACAATGACATATGAAGCTAAAAATTTGGCAGAAATGGAAGATATTTTAAATAAACAACCAGGCTTTATAATTGCAGACTGGTGTGGAAGTGAAGAATGTGAAGTTAAAATAAAAGAAATCAAAGGGTGCAAATCAAGATGCATCTTAGAAAACCATGATAAAATAACAGGTAAATGTGTTGCTTGTAACAAAGAAGCTAAAGAAACAGTTGTATGGGGAATTCAGTATTAGAATCCCTTTTTTCTTTACAAATAAAAAAATATCGGTATAATAATTACTAGGTGAAACTATGAACAATTTTATAAACCTAAACAGCAATGATCAAATATCAAGTATGAATAAAAAGGATTTAAATGAATTTTTAAGATTATTAAACAGTTATAATTTAGAATTAAGAGAAAAACTAAATTTTGATAATAATATTACCTTTGGTATGGAACTTGAATGTGAGCATACTGAAATTGAGCCAATTATAGAGTCATTTAAAAAAATAAATTTTGTTCAAAAATGGAAAATTAAACCAGATGATTCATTGATTGAAACAAAAGGTCTGGAATTCATAACACCAATATACAGAAATGAAAAATATGTTTATACAGAATTAAAACAAGTGTGTAATATTTTAAATCAAAATGCAACTATCGGAAAAAGGGCCGGATCTCATATCCATATAGGAGCACAAATCCTTGAAAATGAAGAAACAATATTTAATTTAATAAATCTTTGGATTTTGTATGAACATCTAATATTTAGATTTACAAATGGAGAATTTTTATATTCAAGACCAAATATTTCTTTATTTGCATACCCTTTAAGAGAAGAATTTGGACTCTTACCAATTGATTTTCTATCATTCAATTTAAAAGATTATAAAAATAGATTTATAGATAGTTGTATTAGACTATGTAATATAAGAAATTTAAAAGAACAAAAATATAAAAACACTATCGAATTTAGATGCCCAAATGGTACTTTAGATCCAGTAATATGGCAAAATAATTTAAACTTTTTTGTAAAATTTATAGAATACACTAAAAAAGTTAATTATAAAGAAATATGTGATGAATTATATAATTCATCAGTTGTTAGCGCAAATAATTATTATCAAATATTTTTGGAAGAAGCAATTAATTTAGTTGATCAAATATTTGATACAAACATGGATAAAATATATTTTTTAAGGCAATATCTAAAAAATAATGAAATAAGTACTATATATAGGAAATGTAAAAAATTCACAAAATAATTGACATATCAAAAATAATTTGCTATTATCTTACTAGAACTAAGAAAAAGAGGAGTAAAATAATGTATATTTTATAGAGAGTTTATAAAAGGTGGAAATAAACAAATATAATTATTTGAAGAAACTTTGGAGTTAAATACTGTATATAAGGTATTTCGCATAAAATGCGTTAAAAAAAAGAGATATAATTAAGGTGGTACCACGGCTTTTCGTCCTTAGAATTGCGTGGTTTTTATTATGAAAGAGAGGAATAAAATGACAAGAAAAGATTTAGCAGATTTAATATTTCCTAATATTAAATTAACAGTAGAAGATTATGAAAAAATGTATCCTGAAAGAAATTTAGACAAAAACGCAATCGTTTCAAGATATGCTCCAAGTCCAACAGGATTTATTCACATAGGAGCATTACTATCAAGTTTTACAGATAGTGTATTTGCAAAACAAACAAACGGTGTTTTCTATCTAAGAATTGAAGATACAGACACAAAAAGAACAGTTGAAAATGGTATAAATACAATAATTGATGGCTTAAAAGAATTTAACGTAACATTTGATGAAGGACCAAATAGTGATAACACAAGCTACGGAGCTTATGGTCCATATATTCAAAGTGAAAGAAAAGAAATATACCAAGCATTTATTAAACACTTAATTGAAAATGGTAAAGCTTATCCATGCTTTTGCACAGCAGAAGAAATTGAACAAATTAGAAAAGATGAAGAAGCTTGTAAAGCAAGAATAGGATATTATGGAGAATGGGCCCATTGCAGAAATTTAAGTGTAGATGAAGCATATGAAAAAATAAAAAATGGTGAATCTTATATTATCAGATTTAAAAGTGAAGGCGATTTTAATAAAAAAATCATTTGTCATGATGAAATAAGAGGAGATATAGCATTCCCAGAAAATGATATTGATATCGTTATTATGAAAAGTGATGGATTACCTACATATCATTTTGCTCACTTAGTAGATGATCACTTAATGAGAACAACCCATGTAATTAGAGGTGATGAATGGTTAAGTAGTTTGCCACTTCATATCCAATTATTTGAAGCGTTTGGTTATAAACCATTAAAATATTGCCACATCGCACCTCTTTGTAAAGTGGATGAAGAAACAGGTAATGTAAGAAAAGTTAGTAAAAGAAAAGATCCTGAATTTGCAATGAGTTACTACCATAAAGAAGGTATACCATCCGAAGCAGTAAGATTATATTTAGCAAATATTACCAGTAGTGCTTTTGAATCATGGTTTTTAGCAAATCCAACACTTGATATAAAAGATTTTAAATTTGAGTTTAAAAAAATGAATAAAAGTGGAGCATTATTTGATGTAAACAAATTAATGAATATAAGTAAAACATATATAAGTCATTTAAAAGCAGATGATTTATATGAAAGAGTTAGTAAATATCTAAAAGAATATGATAATGATTTCTATAATGTATTTACTAAAGATAGTACTTATTCAACAAATATATTAAACATTGAAAGAGAAGTTAAAAAACCTCGTAAAGATATTGGTAAATATAGCGATGTATTTAATGAAATAAATTATATGTATGATGAATATTTTAAACCAAATTATGAAAATAAAAATTTAGATGCTAGTATGTATTTAGAATATATAGAAAATGTATTTAATGAAAATGATGATAAAAACACATGGTTTAACAACTTATCACTATTTGCATCAAAATATAATTATGCATCAATGAAAGACTATAAAGAAAATCCAGATAATTATAAAGGTCATATAGGTGATTTCTGTGAAGGATTAAGATATATTGTATCTGGTAGAACTCAAACTCCTGATCTATATGAAATAACAAAACTAATTGGTAAAAGTAGATTAATTGAAAGAATAAATAACTACAAAAAAACAGTTGAATAAATCAACTGCTTTTTGTTTTATTAATTAAATAACCAATTAAAAATCCACCAACAATATTACCAAGTGTAACAAAACATAAATTATTTAAAACACCAATTAATGAAATTTGGTTAAAATTATCAAAAAGTGCTGCAAATAAATAATACATATTTGCTATACTATGTTCAAAACCAAGCAAAACAAAAGCAAAGACTGGAAAAATACAACATAAAACTTTTTCAACAAGAGTTTTAGAAATACTAGCTAAATAAACAGCACTGCAAACTAGAATGTTGCACAAAATACCAAGAACAAAAGCATTAATGATGCTTAAG
>CAKPJE010000015.1 GCA_934162555.1 uncultured Bacilli bacterium
CGCTCACATCTAAACTTGTTAAGGATGAACATTTATAAAACATATCACTCATATCTGTTACATTCGATGTATTAAAACTACTTAAATCTAGTCTTGTTAAAGATGAACACATGTAAAACATACTTTTCATATCTACTACGTTTAATGTATTAAAACTACTCAAATCCAAGCTTATTAAAGATGAACACACGTAAAACATCCGATTCATATTTGTTACATTCAACGTGTTAAAACTGTTCAAATCTAAACTTGTCAAAGATGAACAATAAGAAAACATATCACACATATTTGTTACATTCGATGTGTTAAAACCGCTCACATCTAAACTTGTTAAGGATGAACATTTATAAAACATATCACTCATATCTGTTACATTCGATGTATTAAAATTACTCAAATCCAAACTTGATAAAGATGAACAACCATCAAACATTTCTTTCATAGTTGTTAAATTGGATGTATTAAAGCTACTTAAATCCAAACTTGTTAAGGATGAACAATTCCGAAAAATACCATACATATTTGTTACTTTTGAGGTATTAAAATTACTTAAATCTATATTTGTTAAAGATGAACAGTTAGAAAACATATATGCCATAGTTGTTACATTTGATGTATTAAAATTACTTAAATTTAAACTTGCTAATGACAAACACTCAAAAAACATACTACGCATATTTGTTACTTTTGAGGTATTAAAATTATTATTAAAATTAATTTGAATTAAATTTGAAATATATTTTCCACTTTCATATTTATGAAATGATAATATCTTTTCACAGTCAGCGGGTGCAAATAGTGGTGCTTCACTTACTATATACAGATTATACAATGTTTTTGTACTATCTGTACTTTCCTTATAACCACTATCAGTTAGATACCCATATACCTTTTTCTTTTGAGATGCACTATATGATATATCCCAACATAAATTTTCTTCTGTACAACTACTTGGCAAATTACTTAAATCATTACCAAACTCAACTGTTCTTATATATGGTTTATATGTGTTATTCCAAAACTCTGTTCCACCATTAGAACTACTATATCCATTCTTCATCATAGCATATTCCATTATACTACCTTTAGTTTTAACATATATATCATCATTTATATTACTACTTGATTTATAATAGATTGTTACACTATTACTGGTGTTACTATTAATACTACCTTTATAGATATTGTTATCAATTAAATTAGTATAACTACTATCAGTATAATATTTTATAGAGCTATCCCCTATTAATTCAATACTATAGTCTGCTCCACTTGCTCCACCTACTGTATTAATATTTACATTAAATGATCCACTAGTACCTGTTAGATGTAATTTATAACCATCTTCATATTTAGTACTATTATCAATACTAACCTTAAAAACCCAGTCTTTTATATTACCACTTATATTACCCACTATAGTATTTTTAAATGATGAATAAGTATAACTTAATGTACAAAATAATAAACATACTATAGAAAAAATTAAAAATTTTTTTCTCATATACTTCCTCCTTCTATATTTTTTAAACCACTAGAAAGGGGACCAGTATCTATATATTCTCTAGCCCCATAGTTATTAACAAGATTATTATTTTTTTTATTTTTTAGTAATACATGTATGTATGTATGTATTAGTGGTTTCATGTTATCAACAAACCTTTCCTTACTATATCAATTATACAATACTTATTAACATTTTTCAATTCTTTTTTTACAATTCAATTTACACTCACTACATTTTGGATTACGAGCTGTACAATGATATCTACCAAATAGAACTAATTGATGATGAATTCTAGATAAATCATAATTTTTAAAAAATTTATTTAATTTTTTTTCTATCACTAAAACATCATCATTATCATTTGCTATACCTAACCTTTTACTTACCCTCTCAACATGAGTATCAACCGCAACTAGATTTTCATTGTATAGGTTACTTAAAACAACATTTGTTGTTTTTCTACCAACACCATTTAACGATTCCAAAAATAATCTATCATTAGGAACATATTTTATTTCATCTAATTTAGTTGCAATATCAATTATATTAGAAGCCTTTTTATTATATGAACCTAGTGGTCTAATTATTTTTTTTAAATCATCTAAATCAGCATTTTTTAAATCACTTAAACTAGGATATTTATTAAATAACACCTCTGTTACTTCATTAACCCTTTTATCTGTTGTTTGAGCACTCAACATTGTAGCAATCACTAATTCATAATCTTTATTATAATTTAATTCACACTTAGGATTAGGTATAATCTCATCCAAATAATTTACAACATCAATTGCTTTCATTCAACCAATCGTAGTCTATTATCTCAGGCTTACGCTCCTTATCAACCTTATATTTCTTTTGGTATTTTTCTACATCCTCTTTTGTTTTTAAGCCCTGTGAATGCCAATTTTTTAAAATAGAATCTATATATCTTAAATTCCTTGCCCCATTAAATATTGCTTCTTTTAAAGCAAGAATAATAATTTCTTCATTATAATTTTCTGTAAAATCAGCTATAACTGCTAATTCCGAAGGCGATATTGTGCGACCAAGCTCTTTTTCAAATACCTCATATATATTTTTATTATCATCTTTTTTTTCTTCATTTATAAGAAGCGCTAGTTTTTCATACAACTTATTTAAATTTATAACATCCTTAACACCATTTTCTGTTATAGTTTCTAAAGATATTAAATTATTTGAAACCAAATTATCAATTGATTCCATTACATTTTTTAAATCCATATTTAAACTAGATGATATACTTTGAGGATTAAAAACATTATCTGTATTCAATATAAATATCAAAACAATTAAATCCTGCTCAGTCATATTTAATTTTTTATAATTATAAAAAATTTTACTAGAAATAATTATTGGTTTTTCTTTAAGTATATTTATTAATTTATCTACCATAAGTCACCTTCTTACATAATTATATCATTTTTTATATTTATTTAAATACATTTTTATACTTTCTTCATCATTTTTTAACTTTTGTTCAAGTATTTGTTCTTCTAACTCCTCAATTACTTTTTTCAATGTATAACCTGGTTCAATATTTAAATAATCACATATTTCAAGTGGCTCGAGCGCTATTTCGGTCTTATCATGTATTTGCATCTCATTATATATTTCCATCAATTCTTTTTTTGAAACATTTTTAATTTCAGCAACCAATGAAACTATATATAAACCCTTTTTATAAATTACTTTAGGATCTAATATATTTTCATTTAAAGTTTCATTAATTTTAGTTATAGTTTCTTTTTCTTGTTTTGTAAATGGATAATTCATATTATTTATCTGAGCCCAAATACCAAGTGAAGATTGAGTAATTTTAATATTTAAATTTATATCTAAAGGTTGTTCTAGTTTTAATTTCTTAATTAAATTTATCCCATATTTATTATTTGGACTTGCAAATATTCTTTCCAATTCCTCTTTTTTTCTATAATAGGATAATTTTTTTAAATTATCTTTATATTTTATAATAGATTTTTTTAAGCTATTTTCTAATTTAAAATTAAGTACCGTTGCAAATCTTATTGCTCTTAAAATTCTTAAAGCATCTTCTTCTATTTTTTTATCACTATTACCAACTGTTCTTATTATTTTTTTCTTTAAATCATCTTTAGCATTTAATAAATCTATAGTATTTTTATCAGCATCAATACACATTGTATTTATGATAAAGTCTCTCCTACTTAAATCATCTAATAATTCATCTACATAATTTATACTTTCTGGTTTTCTTGAATCTATATATTTATTATCACTTCTAAAAGTTGTTATAGAAAATAATGTATTTTTATATTTTATAATAACACATCCATAATCAATATTTGTTATTTTAGTATCATCAAATATTTCTGTTAAATCTTTTGGTCTAGCATTTGTACATATATCAACATCAGAACTTTTTTTATTTAAATATAAATCTCTTGGGAAACCACCAACTATATATGCTTCATAGTTATTTTCTTTTAGTATATTCAATACTTCAATCGCATTTTCATACATTCTATCATTCCTTTATGAGAAAAAAAAGGCATTTGCCTTTTAGTTTAAAGCGTCTTTTAGTTTAGAGCCTGCTTTAAAAGTAACTGCAACGTGTGCAGGAGTTTCTACTGGTTCACCTGTACGTGGATTACGACGAGTAGCTGCTTCTTTTTCTTTTGCAGTAAATGTCATAAATCCTGTTAGAGCAACTTTCTTTTCATCTTTTAAGCCTGCAACTACACCATTTAACATTGCTTCTAAAGCACGTGTTGCATCAGCTTTTGTCATGCCTGTTTCTTCAGCCATATAATTTACTAAATCTGTTTTTGTCATGTTTACCTCCTTCAATGTCTGTAAGCTTATCTTGCCTACAATTTAATGTTACCATTTTTAAATAATAATTGCAACACTTTTCTTTATATTTTAATATTTTTTTTAATTTTTACACCAAAAAACAGTACGGCCTGATAAACTATACTGTTTTGAGTTTTCTAGAAATTGTTGTACCATTTATATTAGGCTTTATCTAATATAAATTCTAAATAGATATTATCAGTACCTACCACAACTTCTTATCATTAGAGTTTTTCTTTCTCATAAAACAATTGTTCTTGCTTAGCGCTGATAAGGATTTATTAATAACAATTAATAAATTTTTCTTGCTTTAAAAACCTTGATATACAAACTTGTATTATACTCTATATAATACCGACCATCTTCAGACAGTCATTCGTGATATACATATCACTAGTTATTTTAATTATTTATAAATTAAATGTTAATATTAATAAAATCTTTTATTAAATATTTGAACAATAATTATAAATAGAAATAAAATATTAAGTACTTCAATAAGGTTTATTCTTACTAAGCAATTATATTCTAGCATATATTTTTTTATAATGCAATAGTTTTTTTGAAAATTTTGTCAAAAATTGAAAGTTTGTTTAAAAAAAATGCCTTTTGGCATTTTATAAAACTATTGTTATCATTGTTGATGAACCTTTGTTGACAACTTTTGTTAGAGTTTGTTGCAATTTATATCTTATTGTTTCTGGCATAATCGATAATTTAGTTTGGATTCCTTCTTGAACTATTACATCAAGTGATCTACCAAATATTTCTGATTTCCAAACATTATTTGAATCAGTATCTTTTATTAAATGATCAATTAATTCTTTAGATTGAACTTCGGTTCCTATAATTGGTTCAAATGTTGAATCAACATCTACTCTTATCATGTGAATTGATGGTGCGACAGCTTTTAATCTTATTCCATATCTACTACCTTGTTTAATAACCTCTGGAGTATCTAATTTCATATCTTTTAAAGAAGGTGTTGCAATACCATAACCGGTTGCTTTTACCATTTTTAAAGCTGTTTTTACTTGATCATATTCTATTTTTGCTTCATTATATTCTTGCATTAATCTTAATAAATCGGTTTTGCTTCTTATATCTACACCTATTATGTCTTTTAAAACAGTGTTATATAATTCTTTTGGTGCTTTTAGTGTAATTGTAACAACACCTGTTCCAGTATTTACTTCCGATATATAAGATGATTCTATATATTCACAGTCTACAAAGTGTTTATTAATTGTTTCTATATCTCTTAATTTATCTACTTCGACTACACTTTCTCTTATTTTTTCAATGTATATTTTTTTAAGCCAATTATTTGAATCTAAACATGCAATCCATTCTGGCATATTAACATTTACTTCTAGTACTGGGAATTCATATAAGGCTTCTCTTAATATTCCATAAATATCTTTTTCATTCATATTTTCAATATTTAAAGGTGTAACAGGAACATTATATTCTTCTCTTAATTTTTCTGATAATTTTTCTGTTTCTGGAAGCATTGGATGTATGGAATTTAATAAAACAATAAATGGTTTACCTATTTCTTTTAATTCAGTTACAACTCTTTTTTCACATTCTACATATTCTTCTCTTTCAAATTCCCCAATTGATCCATCAGTAGTTACAACTATACCTATTGTTGAATGATCTTTTATAACTTTTTCTGTGCCTATTTCGGCTGCTTCAACAAATGGCAATGCTTCATCATACCAAGGTGTATGAACCATTCTTGGACCATTTTCATCTTCATAGCCTTTGGCTCCTTTTATAACATAACCTACACAATCAACCAATCTAACGCTTGCTTCAAAATTGTCAATTTTTATATTGGCAGCATTTGATGGCACAAATTTAGGTTCAGTTGTCATAATGGTTTTTCCTTGAGCAGCTTGTGGTATTTCATCTAAACATCTTTTCTTTTCATATTCATCTTCAATATTTGGTACAACTAATGTTTCAATCACTTTTTTTATAAAGGTTGATTTACCTGTTCTAACTGCACCTACTACCCCAAAATATATATCACCATTCGTTCTTTCAGTGATACTTTTTATTATCTCTAATCTATCCATATTTACCTACTTTCATTAAAATATATGAGATAAATACTTGTTTATTACATTTTTTTCGTTTTCTATAATATTTCTACATTCCTTGACTAAAATATGCAATTGTTATATACTTTATATATAGAATTTAAGGAGGAAATATGCAACTAGTTGTTTTGAGTGAAAGCGAATATAGAAATTTTACAGATAAAAAAAAGGCTCATTTTTTAGAGTCTTATGAATGGGGCGAACTTTCTAAAAAAAGAGGTTTTACACCATATTATGTTGGTTTAAAAGATAATGGTGAAATAGTAGCTTCTGCTTTATTGCTTAAAAAAAATTTGGTTTTAAATTACTCATATTTTTATATTCCTAGGGGTTATACTATTGATTATAATAATTTTGATTTAGTTAAGACTTTTACTTTAGAAATTAAAAAATTTTGTAAAGATAAAAATGGTATTTTCTTTAGAATTGATCCTGATATTAAATTACATACTATTGATGAGAATGCAAAAGAAATTGATGGCGAGAATAATTATAAGCTTGTTAATTTTTTAGAGAGTATTGGTTTTAAGCATCGACCTCTTACTAAATATTTTGAAACAATGCAACCTAGGTTTACTTTTAGAATTGATTTAAAGCCTTCTATTGAAGAAATTGAGAAAAGGTATTCTACTACTACTATTCAGAGAATTAAGAAAGCTAAAAAGTGTGGTGTTAGTGTTGAGGTTGGTAGTAAAGATGATGTAAAAGAATTTTCAAGATTAATGAGAATGACTGAAGAAAGGCAAGGTTTTTATTCTCATGAGAGCAACTATTTTTCTGATTTTTATGATACTTTTTCTAAAGATAATCATGTTACTTTGTATTTGGGAAAGTTAGATATTAAAAAAATAGAAACTAATTTAAAGGCCGAACTTGATAAATTAAATGAGGAATATAAAGCTGTTGAAAATTTAGATAATAAAAAAGGAACTAGTTTGAAGAAAGAACTATCCAAAAATATTACTAGTATTGAAGAGCAATTAAATTTTTTCAAGGATAAGCCTAAAGATACAATTGTTGTTAGTTCATATTTGATTGTTCATTATGGTAATAAGAGCTGGGCTTTATATGCTGCAAATGATATGAATTATAAAAGATTGTATGCTAATTATTTAGTATATGAAAGGCAAATAAGAGATTCTAAAGCAATGGGAATGGAAATTTTTGATGTTTTTGGTACTATTGGTGAACCTACTTCAGATAATCATTTAGTTGGATTACATGATTTTAAGAAAAAATGGGGTGGCGAATATACTGAATTCATTGGCGAATTTGATTTTGTAATTAATAAATTTATGTATTTTGCTTATAAAAAGTTGATTCCTATTAGGCATAAGATTATAAATAAGAGATTAAAAAGTACAATAAATAAAGAAAACTAATTTATTTATTGTTTTTTTATTTTTTCAATGTTATAATTAAAATGGTGATAATATGCATGATGATGATACAAAAGAAGTTTATTTTAAATATGGGAAGTTGCTTGGTATTAGTAGTTCTAAAAAAGATTATATGTTTACTTTTGCAGCAAATCCAGAACCAATAGAATTTATATTTGAAAAGAATAGTCAAGATTTATATAAATATGGGAATATCTTAAAAGGAAGATTGCTTGATTGCATAAAGTACCAAGAAGAAAGTAATGATAAACTGATGGCAGAAATTAATAAAAAAGTCACTAAAAAACAGTTTTTTTTACAATTATCTATTGCTGCCATTATTGGTATTGCTTCACAGCAATTTATTTTTTCTTTTTGTACTAAAACTTTAGGTTGGGCAACTGACTTT
Source organism: uncultured Bacilli bacterium (assembly GCA_934162555.1). Taxonomy (GTDB): domain Bacteria; phylum Bacillota_I; class Bacilli_A; order RF39; family UBA660; genus CAG-884. The sequence continues at coordinate 8,263 of CAKPJE010000015.1, forward strand.
TCTGGTCTTTTATCTTTTACTGCCCTTGCTTTGAATACGGGTATAACTGCCTATGCAGCTAGGAATATAAAACCTAAACCTTCAAGGTATGATAGATTTAGAATGAAATATGTTGGTGATAGATATAGAGAACTTGCTAAATTCCTTAATCAATTAAATTATGCTTTAAGACCTAATGAGAATGTTAAAGTAGAAAGAAAAAGATTTACTTTATCGGATAGGCAAGTATTACAATATGATTATGATGAAGAATTAGAAAAAGAAAGAAATAATCAACCTATGCGTTGATTATTTCTTTACTATTAACATAATATTGAATACCTGATATTACGCTTAATACCATAGCAACAACAAGTAACATATCTGATACTTTTAAATTCCATAATTCAAATGGTAAATTGTAAAACAATGTAAGAGCAATACCTGTCATCATACAAGCTGTTTTCCACTTACCCATTTTACTTGCTGCTATAACCTTACCTTTGTTACCAGATATCATTTTTATTGAATTTACTACTTCATCTCTAAATATAACAACTATTGGTATTATAGGATGAACAAATCCTGATGCAGATAGTGCGACTAAGATTGTATTAACAAGTACTTTATCAGCAATAGCATCAAGCATTTTACCTAAATCTGTTACTTGATTTGTTTTTCTTGCAAGTTTACCATCAATCATATCCGTTAAAGCTGCTATGATAAATAATACACCTGCTATTGGGTATTTTATATCAACAACAATCATTTCATTTATAAATAATTGTGGCATTCTAATACCTGCTTCTTCAAATGGAAAAACAAGTAAAAGTAATATAAATATAGTTAATATTATTCTTGAAAATGTTATTTTATTAGGTAAATTCATTTTTTCCTCCTACAACACAATGAATGCTATAATAACAGCAATAATTATAATTATTATATATGGTATAATACTTGATAATTTAAATGGTTCCTTTAGTTTTTTAGTATATGGTGAATGAATAGTTGCTTTTTCTTCAACATTTTCTTGTTTTTTCTTAACATCTTCAATTGATATTTTCGATGTATAATCAAACAAGTATTCATTAAATTCATCTACTAAATCTTCATGTTTTAAACCCAAATATTTGGCATAATCTTTAATAAAATATTTTAGATAAAAAACATCTTGGAAAGCCTCCATATTACCAGCTTCTAAATTTTCAATTTGTGAAACTTTTAATTTTAAGTCTTCGGCCGCTTCTTCTACAGAAACACCTATACTTTCTCTAGCTTCTTTAAGTTTAGCCCCAATATCTTTCAAGCTTCTCAACTCCTTAAAAAAATAATAATAACATAAGCCATGTTCTGTACCTATAAAGGTGACAAACATTTATCTATCTTTCGATCCTTTATTCGTTCTTATTTCCGACATCAAGGTTCCCCTACCATAATTTGGGTTTCTCGCTCATGGGGTTTACCGCGTTTCATTATTTGGTTTCCCAAATACTCGTTTCTGTGGCACTTTACAACATATAACCATTTAAGGTTTTTAGTCGCCGTTAGTTTATTAAACTACTAAGGGTTATTTATTCCCCTTACATGAACACTACTATCATCACAGATAGTGCGAGCATGGACTTTCCTCTACATTATAATAAATGCAGCGTTTGTCTGTTACTATTCTTCTTTACCATATACAACTTTTTCTAAATTAGATATTCTCCTTAGTAAATCGGTATTATTCATACTTACTTCACTTTTACCATCTTTAGCAACATCTAATTGTGTTTTTAAATATCGAATTTCTTGTTTTAATTTAATTATTTCTTCTAATTGTTCTTTTTTTTCTTCCTCAAGTTCAGATACAATTTTTCTCCATTCTTCATAATCTCTCATTATGTCATCTAAAAATTTATCTACTTCTTGAGGGCGATAGCCTCTTGTATCGACTTTAAATTCTTTTTCATAAATATCTTTACTGGTAAGTAAAATTCTATCTTGATACATTCAATCCACCTTTTCTTCTTGTTTTAATATTTTAACAAATTATTCTTCAATTGTCAATTCATCGCCTAATGGCTCTTCTAAAATTTCTGGATGCATTATTATATATTCAAACATTTTCATGCTTTTAACAAAATAATAACCATCGCCTATTCTTTCATCCAAATTGATTCCGAAATCACAGACATCTTTTACTTCTACTTCGTTCTTATCATTTATAACAGGTTCTTTATGAATTGCACCCATTGTTATTAAACTTGATGCTGTACCAAAATCTGTTAAATTATGATATATTGATGATGATTTGAAACTTCCTAAGTTTGATACAATAATTGATGAATGATAAATACTATTTCTTGTTATATTTTCTGGTAATAAATCATGATTATCCATAAATTTTAATACTTTCATTACTATATCAAATATAGGAGCTGGTAATTTTGCTAAAGTGTCTGCTGTTTTATCGGTATCATTTTTCTTATTATTCCTTAACTTTTCGACTGTTTTTTCTAATTTTTTAGAAACATCAAATAAATTGTAATCTTTTTTTAAATGTTCAACTGCTAAATATTCTTCTGAATAATCTTCGAATTTAACTTTTGCTACAAATCCAACAGATACATCATTATGTTCATAGACTTTACCTCCTGGCATGATAAATCTATTTAATAATGGTCTATTGTATAAGGTTTTCGCTACTGCTGAGCAGAAAAAATGAAAATAAGTAATATGTTTACCTTCTTTTTTTTGCTTCTCAATATATTTTATTGCATTTGTCATATCTACTTTCATATTAATATAAACATCTGAATCGCACCTTTTTTTCTTTAAATAGTATATTACTCTTTGTGTTGATGTTAAATTTTTAATTATTTTAGCGTCTCTTCTATTTCTTGCCACTTAACTTCCTCCATACTACTATATAAGTATATCATACTTTTTTTTAAATGTTAAGAAAAACTTAAAGATTATTCTTTAAGTTTTAACCATGTACTTTTTTTTAATTTTTGAACATTATTTAATATTTCGTTAAATAGTTCATCAATTTCTTTAATATTTATCACCTAAATAGATGATAACACATTTTTATTTTGTTTTGGGAAAATCGACAAAACTAGTCATTTTCTTTTAGTATTTCTAATGCTTTTCTTACTAATGAATCATATTTAACAGCTTCTAGACCACCAAATTCTTTTAAGAAATCTTCTTTTGACATATTGTAGTGTCCTGCTAAATGTTCTGCTTCATGTTCTGCTTCTTCATCAGAAACTGCTAAGCTTTCTTCTTTTACTATTGCTTCTAATAATAGTCTTTGTTTAACTATTTTTAAAGCTTCTTCTTTCATTTTTTCTCTTAAATCTTCTTCATTAGATTTTGTGAATTTATAAAAATCTTCTAATTTGATTCCTTGCATACCAAGTTGTTCTTCATATCTTTTTAACATTCTTGATGTTTCATCGTATACCATTTCTTCTGGTACTTCTACTTCCATATTGTTTGTTGCTACATCTAGTAGAGCATCAATATATTTATTTTCATTGTCATAGTCTTTTCTTGTTTTGATATTTTCTTCAACTTGTTTTTCAAGTGTTTCTTTTGAATTAATACCTTCCATACCTAAATCTGCAAAAAATTCTTCATTTAATTCTGGTACATTTTTTTCTTTAACTGTATTAATTTTTACTTTGAATGTAACTTTAGAGCCTTTTAAATTTTAAGAATGGTAATATTCTGGGAATGTTACGTTTACATCTACTTCTTCACCAGCTTCATGACCGATTAATTGATCTTCAAATCCTGGTATAAATGTATTTGAACCAATTGTTAGTGAATAGTTTTCACCTTTTCCACCTTCGAATGGTACTCCATCTTTGAATCCTTCAAAATCAATTACTGCAATATCGCCATTTTCTATTTTACCAGTTTTAACACTATAGTCAGCATAATGATTTCTCATTTCTTCAATTGATTTTTCAATTTCTTCTTTTGTTACAGTTGTTTCTTCTTTTTTAACACCTAATCCTTTATATTTACCTAATTTTACTTCTGGTTTTGTAACTAGTGTAAATACGAATTCAACACCGTTTTTATCTAAACTTTTGATTTCTACTTTTGGTTGTGCAACTAACTCTAAATCTTTATTTTCATCCATTACTTCTTTGTATGCTTCTTCAATATAGTTTTCAGCTGCATCCATCCATAATGTTTCTTCTTTGTATTTTTTCATAAAGACATCTTTTGGAGCATGTCCTGGTCTAAATCCATCTACTTTAAAGTTTTTACTTGCTTTTTCATATGCTTTTTCAATTTCCTTTTCCCAAGCTGCACCTTCTAATTTCTTAGATATTTCTTTTCTCATAATTCCTCCTTAAATACGTTTATTAGTATATAATATTTTTTCATTTTTTTCAACTATTTTTGAAAAAAAAGGCTTTTTGCCTTTAAAAAATTTCTACAACTTTTACTTGATATTCGCCGTTTGGACTGACAACATTTACAATGTCTCCAACTTTGTGGCCAAGTATTGCTTGTGCGATTGGACTTTCATTAGATATTTTATTTGAAAATGGATCGGCTTCTTTAGATCCGACGATTGAAAATTCATCTGTTTCATCGTCTCCTACATATTCTAATTTTACTTTCGTACCAAGTGCGACAGCATCTGTTTTAACTCCAGAAATGATTTCAACGTTTTCAAGCATTTTTTCTAATTCTTTGATTCTTGCTTCGGTTGATGCTTGCTCGCTTCTTGCAGCATCGTATTCAGCATTTTCGCTTAAGTCTCCTAAAGCTCTTGCGTCTTTTAAGGCATTTATTACTTCAGGTCTTTTTTCTAATTTTAGATAATCAAGCTCTTTTTTTAATTCGTTTAATCCTTCTTCTGTTAAATATATTTTCTTTTCATCCATTTGTTTTCACCTCTTTAAATTTAACGCATTTAAATATACTATATTTATTTATCTTTGTCAATAATTTTTCGTACTAAATTATTTTTATATACACTTTTTGGTACTTTTATATATATTACTTGTAATGGATGGGGTGCGACTTCTATTTTTTCCATTTCTTCATTGTACATTTCGTTTACAGTTAATTTAATATTTTCTATTTCTGGGCCAAATATTTCAATGGTATCTCCGACTTTGAAATTATTTCGTTGTTCCATTTTGGCAAAACCTGTTTTTTCATCATAATCTAGTACTTGGGCGACGAATTCTTGATTGGATATTTCTTTTCTTTCATTATAGTACTGACATTCTTCATCATTTTTTCCATTAAAGAATTGCGTGATTGAGTCTCTATTGGCAACAGATGATAGTATGCGCTCATAGTTTAAATTGTATGCATAGTTTTCTTTATTATTACAATATTCATCAATTACTTTTCTGTATGTGCTTACGACTGATGCTATGTAATAAATTGATCGCATTCTTCCTTCTATTTTGAATGAATCTATGCCTATATCTATCATTTCTGGTATGTATTTTAGCATAGTTAAGTCTTTTGTTTGAAATGTAAATTTTTTATCACATTCGATTAAATTTTTGTTTTCATCTAATAGATCAAATGTCCATCTACAGATTTGGGCACATCCCCCTCTATTTGCATCTCTTCCTGTAAAGTAATTTGATAAAACACATCTTCCACTGTATGATGCACACATAGCTCCATGAATAAATGTCTCTATTTCCATATCAGGGACTTCTTTTTTTATTTTGATGATATCTTCTTTAGTAGCTTCTCTTCCTAGTACTACTCTTGTAACTCCTTCTTTTTGCCAAAATTTTACGGCTTCATAGTTAAGTGTTGACTGTTGTGTTGATATACAAATGTTTAGTTTGGTATTATTTTTGGCGAGTTCTACTATGTAGGGTTCACAAACAATTATGCCATCTATTCCTATTTTGTCTAGTTCTTTTAGATATTCTAGTATTCCGTCTAGTTCTTTGTTGTGTAAAACAATATTTACGGTTACATATACTTTTTTATTTAGTTTATGGGCATAATTTGTTCCTTCTTTGATATCATCCATAGTAAAGTTAATAGCATTTGCTCTTAGTCCAAACATAGTTCCGCCAAAATAGACTGCATCAGCTCCATAGTTAAGTGCGACTTTAAGTCTTTCTAAATCACCGGCGGGTGCTAGTAATTCTGGTTTTTTCATTTTTTCACCTTATATATTGTTTCTTCGTATAAGAAACCCTTTCCTTGATTTTCTACATTGCTTTTATTTTGTAGTATTTCTTTCATGTTATCTATTAAGAATGAGTTAATTATAAAATATTTTATTCCCATTTTCTTATATTCTTCTACTTCTTCAAAGGCATTTAATATTTTAGAGTTATATACTACTGTTTCTTGTTCGTTTACTATTGGGTATAAATCATTTTCATGTTTTATATAATTTACTTTAGATTTGTCTTCTAGATTAAACGTTTTTCTATAATTTTTTACAATATCACGGATAGATGCAAATATAGGAGTATAACCGAATACTTGAACCATTAATTCCATTTTTGTATTTTTGCTTATTTCTCTTATTTCTTCTAGGGTAATTTCATTTGATAAAAAGGTATATTTGACACCTCTTTTATGCCAGAATTCACATGTTTGATAATTAGTTGTCATATGACATACTGACCATACTAAATCGTGTTTTGAGCCAATATTAAAGACACTTACATCATAATATAAAATTCCTTTGATATCTAAATTATCTAATTCTTTTAGTGTTTCTTTTAGTAAAGGAATATCTTTATTGTGCATATTTTTATTTAGGTTAATAAATATTTCTTTATTTTTTAAGTTTTTAATTATTTCTTTTATTTTGTCTAAACTAAATGTTTTATAGTTGATACTTAAATTTTCAACACTTAATATTAATCCATCATAATATTCTTTTAAATCATATATTTCTTCTTCATTTTGAGGTATTAATAAATACATACTACCACTCGCTTTCGTTTATTAATTATAGCATTTAATAGAAAAAAAATAAAGTTTTTATTGCTTTATTTTTTAAATGCTTATTTTAATTTTTTATATGCCCCGAGTTTGACACTTGTAAATTAAAAATTGTCATTCAAGTATTATAAATACTTGTTTTTTTACATTATTTTATCT
>CAKPJE010000016.1 GCA_934162555.1 uncultured Bacilli bacterium
TTATTTTCATCCAAATAAAACTTCATATTTGCTGGTATATTAGAACTTTTAAATCCTATTGTATACTCTATATCTACACTTGAATTAGTAGCTTTTGCGACTAAATCAAACCTTCCTTTATCTCCAGGTACAATTACTTTATCACTTGATACTACACTTGGACTATCCATTGTATCATATAAATTTATCTCTTTAAATGTAGCATTATTATGTAATACATCAAATGTAAATGCACCTGTATTTGCTGTTATCGTTCCATTTACTACTCTCATATAGTAAGCATATGTACTTGCATATATTACTATCAAAAATAATAAAACTAACGATAAACCTATTATTTTATTCTTCTTCATAACCTAATTCCTTTCTTTTTTAAACACGAAAAAACTGGCCCACTATCTATAATTATCCTATAAAATCTTGCACCACATAAGTTATTAACAAAATTATTATTTTGTTTATTTTTTAGTAATACATGTATGTATGTATTAGTGATTTCATGTTATCAACATTCTTTCTATTATTTATTACTTTATCAACATTTCTATTCTATATACATTATACACTATATCTCTTTTCAATTCAATCAAAAAAAAGAATTATTTTTCATAATCCTATTTAGTAACATTAAATCTAAAATAACAAATATCTCCATCTTGCATAATATAGTCTTTTCCCTCAAGACGAAGTTTACCAGCTTCTTTAACAGCTTTTTCACTGCCAAGTTCCTTTAAATCACCAAAACTCATTACTTCAGCTTTAATAAATCCTCTCTCAAAATCAGAATGAATAATACCAGCACATTCAGGAGCCTTCATTCCATTTTTAAAAGTCCAAGCCCTTACCTCATCAGTTCCTGAAGTAAAGAAAGTTTTTAATCCGAGTAATCCATACAAAGCCTTAATTAACTTATCAAGACCACTTTCACTAATACCTAAATCATCTAAAAACAATTCTCTATCCTCTAATGCAAGTGTTGATAACTCCTCTTCAATCTTCGCACACACAACAATTACATCAGCTTGATCCTTTAAAGCATACTCCTTTACCATATCTACATATTTATTATTATTTAAAATATCCTTTTCCTCAATATTTGCCATATATACAATTGGTTTAGATGAAAGAAGCGCAAATGATTTTATCATAAGTAATTCTTCTTCATTTAAATCCATATGTCTAACTGGTATATTTTCTTCTAAACCATTACGAATCTTTTTTAAAAGTTCAACTTCCTTTAAAGCTTCCTTATCTCTAGACATAACTGCTTTTTTTTCAATTCTAGCAAGTCTAGAAGTAACTATTTCCAAATCAGATAACATAAGCTCAACACTAATTGTTTCAATATCTCTTATAGGATCAACAGTACCACTAACATGAATAATATTATCATCATCGAAACATCTAACAACCTCACATATAGCATCAACTTCTCTAATATGTGATAAGAATTTATTACCCAATCCCTCACCAGTAGAAGCTCCTTTTACTAATCCAGCAATATCTGTAAACTCTAAAGAAGTAGGAACTAAAGATTTAGGATTATACATTTCATTTAAAAAATCCAATCTCTTATCAGGTACAGCAACCATACCTACATTTGGTTCTATTGTTGCAAACGGATAGTTCGCAGCAAGTATATTATTACTTGTTAAAGCATTAAATAAAGTAGATTTACCAACATTAGGTAATCCAACAATTCCAACAGTTAAACCCATTAAAATCACCCTTTCAAACTAATTGATATTATACCCTAATTTTATAAAATAGTACATATTAAAACTTTATAAACATTAAAAAACAGATATAAAATCTGTTTCTACATTGTTAAACTAGTACCTATACCAAGTGGTAAACCAATAACATACCAACCAACTAAAATTAGAATCCAAGTAACAATAAGTAATAAAATAGGTACTATTATACTCTTTATTGTTCCAAAAATTGTAATCTTTTTATTTTCATTATATTTTTCCAAATAACCTAGAAAAACAATAAAATATCCAAATATAGGTGTAATAGCTTTACCAACACCATCAGCAGCAGTAAAAATAAACTGTGTAAAAGATGGCACTATATTACTCTTCATAAAAAGAGGAACAATAGTTGGTGCACATATAGACCATTTACTAATCGCACTAGGCATAACAAGTGTCATAATAACTATTATCAAAAAGAAAGTAACTATTAAAGGAACACCTGAAAATTCAATTAAACCTAAAAAATTAGATAAATTAGTTGCAATAACAACATCTAAATTAGTCCATTCAAGTATTCCAATCAATTGAGAAGTAAAGAACATTAAAATAAATACATAACCTAACTTCTCAAATGAAGAAGAAATACCAACACTATATTCAGTTGTATTTTTAACATTTTTTGAAATATCACCATATACATAGCCACATATTAACATAATTAGAATAAAGATATATAAGAATCCTGCATAAAATGGTGATGATTGACTAAATAATTTACTAACATAATTTTCGCCAGCATTATCAAGTAAAAATCCTAAAGGTTTTACAGGAATAATACCTAATATAACAACTAATAAAAGAGCAAGAAATGTTATTAAAGTAATATTATTAGCTCTCCTATCAACAATTAATTCATCATCTTCATAAATATTTTTTTTAAAATTAACAGCAACATATTTTTCAATAACAACTGTTCCAACTAAACTAATTAATAAAGTACTAAATAACATAATATAAAGATTAGACCACATATTATATTTATTACTAAGTTTAAATGAAGCATTAACAGCATCAAGTGTTAATACACTCAAATCATAATCATTCGCATTTATAAGTATTCCTGTACCATAACCCATACAAATACCTAAAAATGCTGTAATAACACCAACCATTGAGTTTTTATTGGTATATTTATACATAATACCCGCAAGCGGGATTAAAATAACAAAACTATATTCTCCTATTACAGATGATATAACACCTAAAAAGAAAACTATAAATGTAATTACTGGTGATTTTAATTTTTTTAAAGGAGTAAATAAAGCTTTAAACAATCCTGACCTTTCACCAATACCTATACCTATTAAAGAAATAATAAGTAAAAATAATGGATTAAATAATTTAAAATTAGTAACTACACTTGTTAAAATATATTTAAACCCAGATGGCGTGAATATATTTTGTACAGAAACTAAAGAAGTAGTTAATGTACCATTTATTATTTCTGTTTTTTCACCCTGAAATTCTAGTATCGAACAAATAGAACTAAGAGCAATAACAACCACTGTTAAAATCAAAATAACAACAACTGGCCCTATTCCCTTTGCATTTTTCTTAAACATCTTCGCCTCCTAATAAGACTCTATTTTTTTTATTCTTTTATTAAAATCAATCCTAGGAAGCATTACTAAATGGCCACATTCTAAACATTTGATCTTTATATCAGCGCCCATTCTAACAACTTCAAATCTATTGCCACCACAAGGATGATTTTTTTTCATAATTACAATACTACCTAATTTATATTCTTTCATAACATCACTCATTATATTTAATTATTTCTAATATTCTATTTAAGTCTGCCACATTGTTAAATTTGATTTCTATTTTGTTATCACGAATTTTTACTTTTGTATCAAACTTTTCCATTAAATTATTTTCAATATCACGAAGATTAGGATCAACACATTTTACATGTCTTTCAATTTTTACTTTTCTTTCAAAACTATCATCGATCATTCTTTCTAAATCACGAACACTTAAATCTTCATCTACAACTTTATTTGCAAGTTCAACAATTTTCTTATTATCTTCTAGTTTACTTAAAATTCTAGCATGTCCCATAGACAATTTGCCAAACTTTAATAATGATTGGACTTCATCTGGTAATCTTAAAATACCTAAAATATTAGTAACATGACTTCTACTTTTTCCAACTTTAGTAGATAACTCTTCTTGAGTTAAAGACAATCTTTCAAGCATTAATTTATATGCTTTAGCTTCTTCTATTATATTTAAATTTTCCCTTTGTAAGTTTTCAAGTAAAGCAATACTCATCATTTGGTCATCTGTAAAAGTTCTTATAATTGCTGGTATTGTTTTAAGTCCTGCCATACGACTAGCACGAACTCTTCTTTCACCAGCTATTATTTCATAGCCTTTAATACTTTTTTTAACTATAATGGGTTGAAACACACCATTTTCTTTTATTGAAGCAGCTAAATCTTTTAAAGCATCTTCATTAAAATTGATACGTGGTTGATATGGATTTGGTCTTAATTCATCCAAATTAATATCAACAATTTCTTCACTTGGTGTTGATTCATATATCCTTTTTTCAAAAGAAGCAATATCAATATTATCGCCATTAAATAATTGCTCTAATCCCATTCCTAAAGCTTTTTTCTTAGTTTCCATTCTTACTAATCACTTCCTTAGCTAAATTTATATAAGCTTCTGTTCCTCTACTTTGAAAATCATATGCTAGTATTGGTTTGCCATGGCTTGGTGCTTCAGACAATCTTACTAGTCTAGGAATAATAGTTTCATAAACTTTCTCTTTAAAATAACTTTTAACTTCTTCAACTACTTCTAAACCTAAATTTGTTCTACTATCTAGCATAGTAAGTAAAACACCTTCTATTTCTAGTTTTGGGTTTATATCTCTTTGAGCTAGTACAATTGTATTTAGAAGTTGCATTATTCCTTCTAGTGCAAAGAATTCACATTGTACCGGAATAATAACTGAATCTGATGCCATTAAAGCATTTAATGTTAAAAGTTCTAGCGAAGGTGGACAATCAATTATAATGTAATCAAATTTATCTTTGGCTTGATCTAAATATTTCTTTAGTTGGGCATTTTTCACAAATGTTGGATCAAGTCTACTTTTTTCCATTAATTCAAAATTGACACCTGCCAAGTTTATATATGATGGTATTATATATAAATTTTGAAATTTAGTTTTTATAATAACATCTTTTAATTCACATTTATCAGTTAATAATTCATAAATACTGTTTTCAAAATTAGATTTATGAATTCCAAGTCCAGTAGACGAATTACCTTGCGGATCCAAATCTACAAGTAAGACTTTCTTTTTTAAATAACCTAGTGAAGCTGCTAGATTTATACTAGTTGTTGTTTTTCCAACTCCACCTTTTTGATTAACTAATGCAATAATTTTTCCCATGTACATCACCATTTCTATTCATACATATATATGATACCATATTTTTAATTTTTTTACGATAGTTTTATTTAATATTTTTTGACTTTTATTTACTTTATATTTTTAAAGGGTTTACATTATGTATTTTTTTTATTCTTATTTGATAAATTTATATTTTTATATTCATCTTAGAACACATTATTTTATAACATTCAAAAGTCATATTTTCCTAAATTTTATCTATTAAATTCTCATGTAATACTTCTTCTATATTACTTAAATTTGTTTCTTCTATTCTATCTACTCTACATCTTTCAGATAGCATAATTGATTTCATTTTTAAAGCAGCATCTTCTAAAACATCATTAACAATTACATAGTTATATTTTGACATTTCATTTATTTCTTTGTAGGCCATTTTAAATCTTTCTAATATCTTTTCTGGGCTTTCAGTACCTCTTTTAACAAGTCTATTTTTTAATTCTTCCATACTAGGTGGCAAGATAAATATAAAAGTAGCATCTGGATATATTTTTTTAACTTTTAAAGCTCCTTGTACTTCAATAACTAAAACAACATCCATCCCTTCATTTAATTTTTCTTCTATTTTATATAAAGGTGTACCATAATAATTGTTATTATAGGTAGCATACTCTAAAAATTCATTGTTTTTAATTCTATTTTCAAATTCATCTTTAGTTAAATAAAAATAATTAACTCCTTCTTCTTCACCTTTTCTAATTTCTCTTGATGTACATGAAATAGAAATCCACATATTAGGGCTAGTTTCTTTTACTAAATTACATACACTATCTTTTCCTGCACCAGATGGTCCAGAAACAACTATTAATAATCCTCTTTTTTTTAGTTTAATCATAATAAATCCTTTCTTTTTAATATTGTATCAAATAAATCATTAAAAATAAATAAAAAGTACTCAAAAATACTTTTTCTAGTCAAACTAGAAAAACTTGTAAATATTGACATTTTTTTCATAAAAAAAGACACTATTTACTAGCATCTTTTAATTCTTTAATAATATCTTCTTTTTTAGTAGCACTAATACTAATATTATTTTCTTCTGCATACTTTTTAAGTTCAGCAATTGTCATATCCTCAAATGAAATATCATCATCTTTTGGTAAAGCACCTGTTTTAACTAAACTATCAATTTCTTCTTTAGTTAAAGTCTCTTTTTCAATTAAAGTTTTCGCAATTAACTCAAGTAAATCCATATTATCTTTAATTATCTTTTCAGTAACTTTATATTGTTCATTAATAATTCTTCTCATCTCTTCATCAATCTGAAAAGCAATCTGGCCACTAAAATTGCGACTCTTATTATAATCTCTACCTAAGAAAACACTACCCTCACTTTGTTGTTCAAATTGAACAGGTCCTAAACTACTCATACCATATTCAGTAACCATAGCACGAGCAATCTTAGTAGCTTTTTCAAAATCATTATGAGCACCAGTTGTCATCTCACCAAACTTAAGTACTTCAGCAACACGACCACCAAGTAAACCACTAATAGTTTCTAAAAGTTCCTTCTTAGTTGACAAATAAGTTTCTTCCTTAGGAAGCATTAAATTATAACCACCAGCTTGACCACGAGGAATAATTGTAATCTTTTGAACATCATGTGCACCATCAAGCTTAATACCAACAACAGCATGACCAGCTTCATGATAAGCAACAACTTCTTTTTCATGTTCAGTATATTTATGAGTAACCTTAGCAGGTCCCATCAAAACTCTATCTTGGGCTTCATCAATTTCAGCCATAGAAATTTTATCTTTGTTTCTTCTAACAGCAAGTAAAGCAGCTTCATTAAGTAAGTTCTCAAGATCAGCTCCGCTAAATCCAGCAGTTCTCTTAGCTAAATTAGCAAGATTAACACCTCTATTAAAGAATTTACCTTTAGCATGAACAGCAAGTATTTCTTCCCTACCTTTAATATCAGGTAAATTAACAGTAATTTGTCTATCAAATCTACCAGGTCTTAAAAGAGCAGGATCAAGAACATCAGGTCTATTAGTAGCAGCAAGAATAATAATACCCTCATTTGCACCAAAACCATCCATTTCAGTTAATAACTGATTTAATGTTTGCTCTCTTTCATCATGGCCACCACCAAGACCAGCGCCTCTTTGACGACCAACAGCATCAATTTCATCAATAAATATTAAGCAAGGAGCATTATGTTTAGCTTGTCTAAACATATCACGAACACGCGACGCACCAATACCAACGAAAAGTTCAACGAAGTCAGATCCACTTATAAAATAGAACGGAACATTTGCTTCTCCTGCAACAGCTCTAGCAAGTAAAGTCTTACCCGTACCAGGAGGACCTACTAATAAAACACCCTTAGGTATTCTAGCACCCATTTTTTGGAATTTTTTAGGTTCCTTTAAGAAATCAATTAATTCTTGGACTTCTTCCTTTTCTTCATCTAAACCAGCAACATCTTTAAAAGTTACTTTGTTGCCACCATCACTTAAACGAGCTCTACTACGTCCAAAATCCATTGATTTATTGGCACTACCCATTTGTTTTGATAAAAAGACAAATATAACAACACCAAAAACTAAAAACGGTAATATATTTACAACAAAATATAAAACAGTACTAGATCCTGGATCACGTAATGCTTTAACAGTAAAACCATATTCATCAGCAAGTTCATATATTTTACCTACAACAGCATCTGAATTAGTAATTGAAAAAGCAAAAGATTCTTTTTCACCATAACTATTTAGTTTACCAGTAATAGTATAAATACCAGCTGAACTATTAGAAGTAATATCTATATATTTAATTTGATTCGCTTTATCTTCACTTTGAACATAACTTAAAAATTGTTCATAAGTAATTTCATGGGTTTTATAACCTGTACCACTTAAAAAAGCAAGTACAAGCATAACAACCAAAAAGAAAGCCATATAAGGTACTAACCCTTTTTTAACATTATTTTTCATATTCTTCCTCCAAACAATATAAAAGTATTATATCATACTTTTCCTCTTTTGTTTTACAAAATTTTGATTTTTTAACACCTGGGAGCCATAAAATATTACCTAAACTATCTAAAACAATTGGGAAACTCTTTCTGTCGCTTATTTTACTATCAATAAAAATATCTGATACCTTTTTATTATAACTATTTTTAATATCAATTCTATCACCAATATTAAAATTTCTTACATATAAAGGAAATTTAATTTCTTTAGAATCTAACTTACAAACATAATTAGAATTATCTAATGTATCATTTATTTTCTTTATAACATACCCATTATTTAGTTTTACATAATCATTAAGTTCATATAAATAGTTACCCTTTTCTTCAAAAATAACTAATTTATTATATTTTCTTTCTAAAACAACGCCAGGTAAATTAATTATACCATTTTTTTTACTAGATGAAATAAATTTTTTAACAAGTTCAACATGTTTAGTATTTATATTACTAGATACACTAATTAAATATCTATAAATAACATTATCAACAATCAAATCATCCTCTTTTAAAAGTAAAGAAATATCAATACCATTACTTACTATACTAGGATAAATTTTATCAACATAGTTATTAACAAAATTATCATATTTATTTAGTATATTTGAAAATTGTAAAAATTTTAAATGGGCATCTTTATTTATCTCTTTATATATAGGTAGAACCTTATGTCTAAATTTATTTCTCAAGTAATCAGTATTATTATTAGTTAAATCAATTGCATAAGGAATATTGTTATTTTTTACATATCCCATAATTTCTTCTTTAGTATACCAAACTAAAGGTCTTAAAATAGTATAATCTTTTCTTTTAGAAATATATTTAAATCCAGCATATCCCTCTAAACTAGAGCCTCTTACAATTCTATATAATATAGTTTCCATTAAATCATCACCATGATGAGCAGTTACCAAATATTTAAAACCATATTTTTTTAAAACTGATTCAAAAAAATTATATCTTTTTTCTCTTGCTTCAGCTTCAAAATTAGATCCACTATACTCATTTATTTCATATAACTCAAAAGGAACATTATTTTTTAAACAATATTCTTTTACCATAATAGCTTCGTTATCACTTTCAACTCGAACTTTATGATTAACATGAGCACATACAATATTTTTTACTCCTACCTTTAATAAAACATCAAAAAGAGCCATTGAATCTGGCCCACCAGAACAAGCAATTACTACACCATCATCTATATATTTATTTATAAACTCCAAAGCTTTATTCATAAATCACCACTTAATTTCTTCTAAACCCTCTTTTTTTAAAATATTATTTACTTTAGAAAAAGGTTTACTTCCAAAAAATCCTCTATAACAAGACAAAGGAGATGGATGTACGCTCTCTATTATATAGTTTTTTTTAGTATTAATCAATACTTTTTTATTTCGTGCAAAACTGCCCCATAACACAAATATTACGTTACCACGATCAGATAATTTTTTAATAACAGCATCCGTAAATTTTTCCCAATTCAAAAAGGAATGTGATAAAGGTTTATCTTTTTCAACAGTAAGTATAGAATTTAAAAGCAAAATTCCTTGATAAGCCCAATCTGATAAATCTGTTTTAGTTCTTTTTATACCTAAATCATCTTCTAATTCTTTAAATATATTAGCAAGTGATGGTGGCATTTTAACGCCTTCTCTAACAGAAAAAGAAAGCCCATGGGCCTCCTTTTCACCATGATAAGGATCTTGCCCCAAAATTACTACTTTAACAGAATTAAAAGGAGTATAAATAAAAGCGTTAAATATATTTTGTTCTAAAGGAAAAATAGTTTTTGTATTATATTCCTTTTTAACTTCTTCAATCAAATCATAAAACCATTTTTCTTCCGTTATATCTTTTAAAACATTATCCCAATCATTTCCAAACATTATTTATCACCATACTTCTCATATTCTTTAATAACATCTTTTCTTAAAGCAACCATAGCATATATGTTAATGAATGCTAAGAATGCAATAAACATATCAACTAAACTCCAAAGAATTTGACTTGATGCAATTGAACCTATAAAAACAACAATTATTGTTCCAAGCTTAATAATTAAATTACCTTTATCACTTTTAAATATGTGTTTAAAACAAGCTTCGCCGTAATAATAACCTGTTAATATAGTTGAAAAACTAAACATAAAAACACAAAAGAATAAAGATATAGAGCCAAATGATCCAAAATGATAATCAAAAGCATTCTGGGCAAATTCAATACCATTTGCATCTATTATATCAGTTAATGTAGGTCCAAGTAATATAATCATTGCTGTAGCTGTACAAATAACAAGTGTTGTTATATAAATACCAAGCATTTGAACATAACCTAATGAAGCTGAATATTTAGTATCACTTACACTAGAAGCAATCGCACCTGTTCCAATACCTGCTTCACTAGAAAAGATACTTCTTTTAACACCAACTAAAACAACACTACCTATCAAAGCTCCTATTCCTGCTTTTATACTAAATGCATTTTTAAATATTGCACTAAATACAGAAGGAATATCACCAATATTTTTAAAAATAACATAAAAAACTAAAATTAAGTAGAATATTCCCATAATTGGTACTAGCTTATTAGTAATACTTGTAATTCTATCAATTCCTCCAAATATAATGAAAGAAATTAAAATTGCAAGTAAAATTCCTACAATATAAGGTAAATATTGAATTTTAGATAAAACTTCAAAACTACCAACTGATTTAGTAATTGTATTCGACTGGATTGCGATAAAAAAACATACATAAGCAATTATTATTGTAAGCGAATATAAAATACCAAGCCATCTTTTTTTTAATCCTTTTTCAATATAATAAGATGGACCCCCAACAAAAACTTTACCATCTTTAACATGATATTTTGAAGCAAGTACAGTTTCAGCAAATGTCAGAATCGAACCAATAAAAGCCATAATCCATAACCAAAATATCGTTCCACTACCACCTATATAAATAGCAAGCGCAACACCACTAATACTTCCTACTCCAATTCTTCCTGCTAAAGAAAGCATAAGAGCACTAAAAGGAGATACTTTAGCATTAGAATCATTTTTAGTAATATTCTTCAGCATCTCCTTGAAATTAAACTGAGCTCCTTTTAACTTAAAAGTAAAATACAAAGATGATAAAATCATTATAATCACAACAAAAGTCCATAAATAATTATTTATAATTTCAATCATATATCCATCCCATTAGCGATCTTTACAAACATTTCTAAACTTAAAGCTTCTGCTCTTACTTGCAAAGATAAACCATTTTCTTTTAAAATTTTGTCGATTTTTTCTAAATCGTAACCAACCAAATTATTTTTTAAAGTTTTCCTTTTAAATTTAAAACTATCTCTAACTAATTTGAAAAATACTTCTTCATTTTTGACATATATTCTGTTTTCTTTTTTAGAAAGTTCAATAACCATACTGTCAACATTTGGAACTGGCAAGAATACAGTCCTTGGAACATTTATTAACTTTTTAATATCATAATAATAATTTAAAAATACTGTTAATGAATTATATTCATGACTTCCTAGTTTAGCATTAAATCTTTCAGCAACTTCTTTTTGAACCATAACAACAAGTTTACTAACATCTATATTTTCATTTATGAATTTTAAAATAATTGGTGTTGTAATATAATATGGTAAATTAGAAACCATTATTTTTTTTGAATAGTCATATTTTTTTATTATCTCATTAACATTTGTCTCTAAAAAATCTCCATATAATACTTCTACATTATTATATTCATTTAGTTTAGAATCAAGAATATCTTTTAAACTTTCATCAATTTCAAAAGCTATTACATATCCTGCTTTTTTAACGAGTTCACTAGTTAAAGCTCCAGCACCTGGGCCAATTTCTAAAACTAATGTATCTTTATCAGCTCCTGATTTTAAAACAATACTATCAATAATTCTTTTGTCTTTTAAAAAGTTTTGACCGTATTTTTTTTTGAAATTAAAATCCATTACCAACCCCACCTTAAAACAGTAAATTTTGTATTATTATTTGTAATATGACCTGTTATAGATTCACCAGTAAATGCTAAATCAATTAACACATTTCCATATAATCTCCAAGCATTTCTCATAGCAATACCTGTATCCATACATACTCCAATTATATCTAAATTATCATTTACAACATGAATAATTGTACCACAAGGAAAAAGTGTTGGATCACTTGCTAAAATATGTACTTTACCATATTCTTTATCATTAAAGAAAGTACTTTCTATATCATTGGTTAAATAGTGATAAACACCGTCACTATCGGGACAATATAATAAACCAGTACAACCATAACAATCAGGTCCATATCCTGTTAATTTACCAACATAATCAGCTTCTGGACCAGTACCTATAACAACTTCTTCATTTACACTTTCAAAAACTTCTACTTCACCTGTTGTTAAATTAGTAACAATTTTTCCATTTTTTCCTTCTACTAATACATTTTTATTATTTTTAGGGATCGAATCATCATATGTTTCAATTGTACCATATTTTATTATTTCTGTTTTGATTATATCTCTTTTTGTATATTTATCAATACCATATATTAATGCAATAGATAAGCCTATATACATGATATCTATAAGTCTTTTTTTCATAAGCACCTCAAACTATATATTACACTAATTATATCTTTAAGTCAAATAAACTGATAGCATTACTTTTGGTAATATCTAACACTTCCTCGTATGAAATACCTTTAATTTCTGCAATTTTTGAAGCAACAATACAAATATTTTTTGGTTCATTTTTTTCACCTCTACAAGGACTCAAAAATGGACTATCTGTTTCTAATACTATTCTATCAAGTGGTAAATTTTTTACAACATCAACTAATTTATTATTCTTGAATGTTAAAACTCCACCAATTCCAAAATAAGTGTTTAATTTAATTAATTCATTAGCAGTTTCAATACTTCCACTATAACAATGTAATACTTTTTTTACATCCTTATAATCTTTTAATATATTAATAGTATCATTAATAGCATCTCTACTATGAATAACAACAGCTTTTTTATATTTCCTAGCCATATCTAATTGTTTTTTAAATAAAGTAATTTGTTTTTCTCTTGTTTCTTTTTCATAATGATAATCAAGTCCAATTTCTCCAATACCAACTACTTTATCATTATTAATATTTTCTTCTATAAAATCAATATCACTATCTTTATAGTTTAAAACATCTTCGGGATGTATTCCTAAAGTAAAATATACATTTTTATAATTTAATTTTAATACTTCTTTATTACTTAAATCATCAGTACCACTTACTATTATATTTCCATCAAAAGAATTGACTATTTTCTCTATTTCTTCTTTAGTATAATATTCATTAAATAAATGAGCATGAGTATCTATCACCGTTATAAAAACCTTCTTTCAAAATTTTAATAATATTTTACAAGTTATATTCTAACTATGTTTATTAATCCATTCTATAGTATCTTTTATTGTATCTTTCATATCCCTATTTTTAAAATTTAATAGTCTTTTTGCCTTTTCATTACTAAAATTAGCATTAGATGACAAAGTATATAGCGAATATCTTGTGAAAAGTGGTGTTTTCTTTTTTATATTATAGTATATTTCAAAGAATGGTGCGATTAATTTTGCGAGTCCTATTGGTAATATGATACGAATTTTTTTATTTTTTTGTACATCACAAACTAAATCACACAATTCTTTAATTGTTAGATATTTGTTAGATAAAATATAACATTCACCTTTAGTTCCATTTTCGCAAGCATTTATAACACCATTTGCAACATCTCTGACATCCACAAAATCATATCCGCCTTTTACACAAGCAAATAGTTTACCATTTGAAACATTTTTAACCAATTCAGTCAAATGACTATTACCATAGTCATTTGGTCCAATAATTCCAGATGGATGAACAATACAAGCATTTAAGTTTTTATTTTTTACGGCATCAATAACAAATTTTGCCGCCTCTGCTTTGGTTTTTGCATATAATCCATGCACCTTATCAGGGTTAAAATCAGTTATTTCGTATATTTTTTTATTATCAGGCTTTTCGGGTATCGCATGAACAGTACTAATACAGATAAGTTTTGCATTTATTTCTAAAACTTTATCCACTATATTTTTAGTACCATTAACATTAACATTATAAACCAGTTGATTATATTTTGTTTTTATATATACAATAGCAGCACAATGAATTACACAAACTTGTTTACTTTTTGTATTTTCAAATATAGATGATAAAGATTCTTTTTTAGTAACATCACCATAATATATCTTACATTTTAAATTTTCTAATGATTTTACAGACTCACCAGATAAAACAAGGGCTCT
>CAKPJE010000017.1 GCA_934162555.1 uncultured Bacilli bacterium
TCTTTTATTTTATTATTTGTAATATGAGTATAAATCCTTGTCGTGGATATATCGCTGTGTCCTAAAAGTTCTTGTACAACTCTTAAATCTGCGCCATTTTCAAGTAAGTGAGTCGCAAAACTATGTCTAAGAGTATGAGGTGAAACTTCCCTATTTATCCCCTTCTCTTTTAACAATAACTTTAAATTCTTAAAAAGACCTTGTCTAGTTAATTTATTACCATGATTATTCAAGAACAAATAATCATTTTTTTTATTTTTAAGAAGCTTATTCCTATAATTATAAATATAATTATCCAAAGCTCTAGTTGCAATATCACCAATAGGAATAATTCTTTCCTTTGAACCCTTACCAAAAACCTTAACAATATTATTAGTCAAATCAATATCATAAAGCCTCAAATTAACCGTTTCACTAATTCTAAGACCACTAGCATACATAAGCTCTAAAATTGCCTTGTTACGTGCTGTAAACGCATCAATTACCTTAATATCAAGCAATTTATCAACTTCCTCATAAGAAAGCACAGAAGGCAAAGTATGACCTAATTTAGGCATATCAATATTATAAAAAACATTCTCCCCTACTACCTTCTCCATTATCAAATAATTATAATAATTCTTTAAAACAGTTAAAGTATAATAAGCAGTTCTAGAAGAATTTATTTTTTTTAAAAACTCCAAAAACTTTTCAATATCATCAACACATACACTTTTAAAATCTATTCCCTTATCATCAATATAATCATAGTACTTTTTTAAAGCATTCTCATAAGAATCAATCGTATTTTTACTATAATTCTTATTTGAGCTCAAATAATCTAAATATTCTAATGCATACTCCATATTCATCACTAATAACATTATATCATTTTTAAAACCAATTGTATTTAATTTTAAACAAAAATAATGTATAATTAATAAGAAGGGGTGAAACAAATGGAACCACTAGCAGTAAAAATGCGACCAAAAAATTTAAGTGAAGTAATTGGTCAATCACATCTAATAGGACAAGGAAAAATATTAACAAACATTGCCAAGAATAAAAGACTATTTTCAATGATATTATACGGAAAACCAGGAATCGGAAAAACTACAATCGCACTAGCACTAGTAAATGAAATGGGACTAAAATATAGACTATTAAACGCAACTATTAACAATAAAAAAGATTTTGATACAGTAGTCGAAGAAGCAAAAATGTATGGTGGAATAGTAGTACTAATGGATGAAATACATAGATTAAATAAAGATAGACAAGATTTATTATTACCATATCTAGAAAACGGATTAATAACTCTAATCGGTATGACAACAACAAATCCATATCACTCAATAAATCCAGCTATAAGAAGTAGATGTCAAATATTTGAATTAAAAGAATTATCAAAAGAAGACATAATTACAGGCCTTAAAAGAGCCTGTCTAAATGAAGCTCTAGAAAACATCAAAATCAAAGATGAAGAACTAGAATATATAGCTTCTTTATCTGGAGGCGATTTAAGATTTGCCTATAACTTACTAGAAATGGCATATGTAGCAACCGATGACTATAACATAACACTAGATGTAATAAAAAGCATAAATTCAAAAAAAGTTATCTTCAGTGATGCAAATGGTGATGGACATTATGATTTATTAAGTGCTTTTCAAAAATCAATCAGAGGTTCAGATGTCAATGCATCAATATACTATTTAGCAAGACTAATAGAAGCTGGAGACTATGAAAGTATATACAGAAGAATGAGCGTAATAGCATATGAAGATATCGGACTAGCAAACCCTATAATAGGCGTTAAGGTTGATGCCTGTATAAATGCATGTGAAAGATTAGGGTTTCCTGAAGCAAGAATACCATTATCAGTAACGATAATTGATATGGCCTTAAGTCCAAAATCAAATAATGGTTATAATACATTAGACAAAGCATTAAATTTAATTGAAACGAAAGACACTGGGAATGTACCAAACCATATAAAAACATCTTCACCAGAATATAAATATCCTCATGATTATCCAAATCATTTTGTAAAACAACAATACTTACCAGATAAAATTAAAAATGTTAAGTTTTTTGAGCCTAAAATAAGTAGTAAATATGAGGAAAGTTTGGTCAATTATTATAAAAAAATAGAAGAATTAAATAAATAATTCTTCTATAAATTTATTATAAACAATTCAAGAGCACTAGCTGGTACAACTTTACCAGTTTTTATGTTTTCATCAAGTTCTCCAATATTAATTAAAGTATTAAGTAATTTTTCTTTAGAATATTTTTTTGCAGCTACACCTGCTAACTGAACAGGATATGTTTTAGTTTCTAACTGGTTAGCAATATCATTTACTGTATATCCTTTTTCACTTAGTACCTTTACTTGATACATAAATCTAATTTTTGAAGCAATTACAATAAGAATCTTAATAGGTTCTTCTTTTTGATTTAATAAACTAAAATATTCATTTAAAGCTAAATTTTTTTCTTTATTAATAATATGATCTATAAATTTAAAAAAATCAATTTCTTCATATTTATTAATTGTTAAAACATCCTCTTTAGTTATTTCCTTTAAATCATATTTATAGGTTTTAAGTTTTTCAATCTCATTAATTAAAATTCCTGTATTATCCCCTACTCTATCAAGCAAAATATTTATACTTTCTTTATCAATTTTAAAACCATCTAGTCTATCTTTAATAATATCTAAATTATTAGTTTTATTAAATTCGTAAAAAACTCCTTTATTTTTTAATAATTTAGTTATTTTTTTTGATTCCATTAATTTATCTTTATAATATTTAAATATTAGAACAGTATTAGGATTTATATTGTTTAAATAATCTTCTAACATTGTAGTATCAATTACCGGATCTCCTTCTTTAGCAATCGATAAAAAATAAGGATTATTTACTACTATATATTTTTTATCACCCAACAAAGTCATCATTGAAGCATCGAATAGTACATCCTTTAAACTATCAAATTCTAAATCATAATTTATAGAGGTAGGCGCTAATTCCTTAACTTTTTGATCAACTAAATATTCTTCTTTTCCATATACAACATATATCATTGTTACACCTTATTCTTCATTATTTCAAGTATTTTATCAAAACTATCATCATCAGCTAATTTATTTTTTTTAATCATTCCACATTTATTGCATTTATAAATAATTTTATATGTATCTTTACTTTTTTCTATATCAATTGGTTCTAATATACCCTTACAAGTAGAAGCTCTATCGCCAGGATTTATGTCTAAATGTTTACTTGATAAACAATATGGACAGTGATCTCTAGCAGTATACAAAAGTTTATTAACTTTTTTATGACAAACGTCGCATGTAAAGGTTTCATCTATCATGTTAAATCTTTTCATATTATACTTAATAGAATTATAATTCCAAGTATAATTCTATATACTCCAAATATAGTAAAATTATGTTTTTTGATATAGTTTAGTAAAAATTTAATTACAAATAATGATGTTATAAATGCTGATAATGATCCAATTAATAGAATAAATACTTCATTTTCTTTAAATAGAAGTCCGAATTTAACTAGCTTTAATAGTGATGCACCTAACATAACTGGTATTGACATTAAAAAGGTAAATTCAGTTGCTTTCTCTCTTGTTATTCCAAGTAATAGAGCACATATGATGGTAATACCAGATCTTGATGTTCCAGGGAATATTGCCGCTATTATTTGCGCAAGGCCAATTAATAAAGCAGATCTATACGTTATTTCAGTAATATTATTTTTTTTATTATTTTTTTCTATCACTATAAATAATAAACCAACAATAATTAAAGCAAGCGCTACACTAATTTTATTATAAAAATACTTCTCAAATATCTCATCAAATAATAGTCCTATAATTGCTGCTGGGATACAAGCAATTATTATTCTCTTCCAATTATCTATATTATCTTTATTTGGTTTTAATTTATTAAAATATAATACCACTACTGCAAGCACAGCACCTAATTGAATAACAACTTCAAATAAATTCCAAAATTCATAAGATATTTTTAGAGGTATTAATTCTTTTAATAGAATCAAATGACCAGTTGAACTAATTGGTAACCATTCAGTTATTCCCTCCAGTATCCCATATATAATTATTTTTATAATCTCCATCTAATCATTCCTTTTTGAATATATACAGCCACAATAATCTTGCCTATATAAATTGTATTCTTTTGATAAGATAATAGACCTTTTATATCCTTCATTTTTTTTAAAATCAGATATTAAAAACTTACTATTATATTTTTTCTCTAATTCCTTACCTATTTCATTAACATAAGCAGCATTCTTATGTGGACTAACAGTTAAAGTTGTACCAAAATATTCAAATTTATTTGAAGCAATACTAGCACACTTTTCCATTCTGAGCTTATAACATTTGTAGCACCTACTACCGCCTTCTTGTTCATGTTCTAATCCCAATACAACATCATGGTATTTATTATTATCATAATCAACATCATATATATTTATATCTGGGTGAACCTTTTTAATAAAATTAATTTGCTCATTCTTTCTCTTTAAATACTCTTCCAATGGTTCAATATTTGGATTATAATAAAGAACCGTTATTTTAAAATAAGGTTCTAAATATTCAAGAACATATGAAGAACAAGGAGCACAGCAAGAATGTAAAAGTAGCGTTGGTTTATGATCTAAAGATTCAATCAATTTTTCTAGTTCTTTTTGATAATTCATAAGTCCTCCTATTTATAATAAACAACTGTATTAAGTATTTCCATTTTATCTTCATTACTAGTTTCAGTAAAAGAAAATACATAAACAGCATTTTTAGAAGCAATGATATATTCTTCTTTATTATTAATCTGTACATGACTATAAGTAATTTTATTAATTTCTAAAGAATCAGAACTTTCTTCCCCAATATATTTTAAATATGCACTGACAGTATTTTCATCCAAAACATATTTAGTCAAAGTAAACTCTGAAGTATCTTTTTCAAAAGATTTTACATTTTCAGAAAGCATCATACTTTTTGCTATCCACAAATCATTTAACCGAAACAAAAATTTACTATCAAATGAATAAGTAGTAGTTGGATGATTAATTACATTATTCTTTTTATCATCAGGTTTTACGATTACAGCAGGGTTACAATCTTTAAATAAACAAGTTATCTTTTTAAAATTAAAATAAATAGTTAAACCTAGTACTACAACAATCGCACATATTCCTAAAATTATATAATTAACTTTTCTACTTTTTTTAACTTTTTCTGAAGATTCACCAACATTATACTCAACATTGACAACATTTCCATCAATCATTTCTGTTTCTTTTAATGAATCATTTATTTCCATTTCTTCGGCCGGTTCTTTTTCTTCCTTTTCTTCAGGTATTTCCATTATACTTTCAAGAGTTTCTGCTTTTGGCTCAGGTATATATTCTTTACCAACTTCAAATCCACAGCCAAGACAAAATTTATCGCCTTCTTTTAATTCTGTTCCGCATCTAACACATTTCATAGTTCACCTATTTACAAGTTAAACCTTGA
This sequence comes from uncultured Bacilli bacterium, assembly GCA_934162555.1. Lineage (GTDB taxonomy): Bacteria > Bacillota_I > Bacilli_A > RF39 > UBA660 > CAG-884. The sequence goes on from CAKPJE010000017.1 coordinate 5,548, forward strand.
CCTTCTAATTTTTCTAAAACATCATACTTAGATTTACCCATATAATCTTTCATATAATCAACTATTTCAACTTTGTTTTTATAGCATTTGACTTTTTCCCCTAAAGTAGCGCATATCTGATTAGCTAAATCTTCATCTTTATACTCACTTATACTAATTGCATTTGTTAATTCACCATTTTTAAAATATAATTCAACATTAGTTGTATATAAATCATTTTTTTCTGTACAAACTATATCGGCTTTCTTAGAGCATCCAACAAGCATTAGTACAGTTATTAATAAAAATATTTTTTTCATTCCTTTATCCTCCTCCAACATTATATCATTTTTATTTATTACTTACAATCGTAATTGTTAGTTTCCAAGTATTCAATTAGCCCTTTTCTTCCGTTTAAAGTTATATCTAAATAATCTTGATAATTTTTATAAATAACTAAATTATTTTTGCACTCAACATCTATATCAATTAATTTTAAAAGCGTGCAATAATTAGCAGCTTCTTCATCATTTTCAAATTCACTTTTAATTTTTACTTCTTTAATATTATCATTTGAACCAGTAATCAATATACTTGTCCTTTCATTATTTTCTACTTTCGTGCATGTAGTTTTTTTAGAACAACCAACCAGCATTAATATAGCTATTAATATTATCATTTTTTTCATAATCATCACATATAAATTATATAATTTTTAAAGCATTTTTACAAGTATGTTCTCTTAATTTTTTTGTATATTCTACTTATTTTCTTCTAAAGACAATATGTAAATCACTATCTAGTTATTATACATTTGTAAAATTTAGTTGTAAAGGAGAAAAAATATTTATTTTCATATTTTTATGTGCTATAATCTTAATATATAGGAGAGTGAAAAAGTGGATAAAATATATGTTTTTGGTCATAAAAAGCCTGATACTGATTCAGTAACATCAGCTATTGCTTATGCTAAACTTAAAAATATGCTAGGTTTTAAATGTGAACCAAGAGTACTTGGAGATATAAACAATGAAACAAAATACGTTTTAAAACATTTCAAAGTTAATATGCCCAAATATTTAAATGATGTAAAAGTACAAATAAAAGATCTAAACTACCGCAAAGGTTGCTTTATTGAAGCAAACGAATCTATATATAATGCTTACAAATATATGATGAGTAGATTTATAAGTTCTGTTCCTATTTCAATAGAAGGCTATTTTGATGGTGTTTTATCAATGAAAGATATTACAACTGATTATATTAATACTAAAGAAAAAAAGCTAACTTCAACATATCAGCACACTATAGAGGTATTAAATGGTACAGAAGTATTAAAATTTAATGATAAATTTTCTTACGATATAATCGCACCCTTTAAAGTAAGTGAAACATTTTTAAAAGAAACTAAAATGGATACTAGTACTTGTTTAATTGTTGGTGATAGAACAAATATTATTGAAAATGCCATTAACAATCACATTGGTTTAATTATTTTAATTGATAACATTGATCTAAAAAAATCATTAATTGATTTAGCTAAAAAAAATAGAATCAATATAATTAAAACCGAAAAAAATTATTTTGAAGTTATTAAATTAATTAATTTTGCAAATTCAATAGATACTATTTCATATGAAAAAAGTATTGTTTGTTTCAAAGAAGAAATGACAGTTGATGATGCATTAGATGCTCTTAAAATCAATCATCACAATTATTATCCAATAGTAGATGAAGAAAATAAATGTTTAGGCTTATTAAAGGTTTCTGACTTAGATGAAAAAACACCTAAAAAAGTAATTCTTGTAGACCATAATGAAGAATTACAAAGTGTTGATGGATTAAATGAAGCTGAAATAATTGAAATAATTGATCATCATAAAATTGGTACTATTGGTACCGATAGACCCATTAATTTTAGAAACATGACAGTTGGTAGTACTAATACAATTATTTATACTTTGTATAAAGAACATAATGCTCAAATTGATAAAGATATAGCTGGGATTATGGCATCAGGCATTATTTCCGATACTTTGTTATTAAAATCGCCTACAACTACTCCACTCGATGTTAAAGCCTTAAATGAGTTATCAGTTATAGCAGGTATGGATTATGAATCATTTGGTTTAAAGATGTTTAAAAATGGTTCAATCTTCTCTGGCAAAACAAAAGAAGAAATATTTTTCCAAGATTTTAAATCATTTGAAATTGAGGATAAAAAAGTTGGCGTTAGTCAAGTTTTAACAACAGATATTGATTCATTTATAAATCAAAAGAAAGACTATATTGCTTTAATAGAAGATACATGTTTTGACAAGAATTATAATGTTCTTGCAATGTTTGTAACAGACATCATTGGTGAATGTTCTTATATTTTCTACAACAAAGCTTCGCAAAATATATTTGATTATTGCTTTGGTGAGTGCTACGAAGGTAAAAAATTAGAAGGTTTTGTTTCAAGAAAAAAACAAATCATTCCTCTAATTATGAAAGCATTAGGACATAGATAAAACTATTAGAACACTAATAGTTTTTTTGTAATATTGATTAAAAAGCTATTGCATAGTTACTAGAAATATGCTAAAATAATATTGCTTTTTAATATTATGGCCTGTTGGTGAAATTGGTTAACACATAACCCTCTCAAGGTTACATTCACGGGTTCGAACCCCGTACAGGCTACCAAATTTTTATTTTTTTCAAAAAAGTATTGTATTCTATAGTGATATATGATATATTTATATTGCTTACTTTACGGCGGGATAGTTCAGTTGGCTAGAACACACGGTTCATACCCGTGATGTCGGGGGTCCGAATCCCTCTCCCGCTACCATTAAGATTCATAACTAATTTAGTAATAAATTAGTTTTTTTCTATATTAAAAAAGTCTCTTAATTTGAGACTCTAATCTATACTGATAAGTTCATACTCATCAGAACCAAAACTTAATTCTTTACTTGCATCTATAATATGATTACCATGTCTTGTTTCAATTCTTTCAATTAAATGATCCTTACCAGAATCATTACTATTATAAACCATATCTAAACAAGCTTTATCAATTGCAATAGGATCTAAACTAGCAAGAATACCAATATCTTTCATACATGGATCCTCAGCATCCTTACAACAATCACAATCAACACTCATATTTTTCATAATATTTATATATGCAATATTGCCATCAAAATAATTATGAACAGAAGATGCAGCATCAGCCATAGCTTCTATAAACTTATCTTGTTCAGGTAAATTATTCCATAATTCATTAACATCTATAGTTTTACCAGCCGTATGAATATTAGTTTTACCACTACTAGAAGCAACACCAATTGATAATTGTTTAAGTGTTCCCCCAAAACCACCCATAGGATGACCTTTAAAGTGTGATAACACCAACATTGAATCATAATTTTCAATATGTTTACCAACATAATTCTTTTTAATTACTTTACCGTTCGGAATATCAAGCACTTTGTCTGGTGCTTCACTATCTAAAATATCAACCTTATAATATTTACTCCAGCCATGATTTTCCATCAATTTTTGGTGCTTAGCAGTTGTATTTCTTTCACCAGCATAAGCCGTATTACATTCAACAACTGTTCCCCCTACTCTTTCAATAATTGATTGTAAAAATTCTGGACGCAAATAGTTTTGATTCCCTGCTTCACCGGAATGTAATTTGACAGCAACATTTCCTGTTAATTCAATACCCAACTTTTCATAAATTCTAATTAAAGCTTCACTACTTATTTCTTTTGTAAAATATACTTTTGTCATTTTAGCCTCCAATACTATAATTTTAACAAATTATTCCATTATTGTCTAGATTTTTTAATTGCAAGCATTTTACTTTTTTTGACTTCATTTACAAAGCCTTCAGCACTTTCATATATATGAAAACCCCTAATACTATTTTTTAAACATCTTAAAGAACTTAACCTAGCATAATAATCATTATCATTAATTTGATTTGTTCGCTTTAAATACATTAATTTTTCTTTAAATAAGAAGTCAAACATATCAATTAAATCTTCATATATTCTTTGTTCATAAACAATATTTTCACGACTAAGTTTAATAAGTTCACCATCAAGATCAATAGTTTCTATTTTGTAACTAGGTTTTGAATATAAAAAGTTTGAACCCTTAGCATCCAATTGATATATTCCGTTTTTCATAAGTTCATCAAGTGCAAGTATAGTTTCCTTTAACATTCTAAAAAAAGCAGCATTATGTTCAATATAAGATTCATACAAGTTTTTATGATTATAAAAATATTTTAAAATAACAGCAACTGGTTTATTATTATAGTAAGCTACTCCCTTTGGTAAACTAGTCAATTTAACTTTTTCTTGAGCATTTACTAAACACTCAATTTGCCATTCGGAAATTTTATATTCCTCTAGATTATTATTAAATTTTTCCTCATCAAAAAAGTTATCTCGTAATAAATCAGCACTAAACTTTAAACCAAAATCCCTATCATATGGTAAAACTATACCAAAGCCACCTTTATTTTTAATAATATTATGTTTATTTTTTTCAACCAATTTACTTATATTTTCTCTTGATAAATATATTTTTTCCATATATATCCCCCAAATTAATTCTATCATAAATGTAAAAAATGTCAAATATATATACAGATATTTTATAAATGTGTTATAATGTAAATGGAGGTAAAAAATGAAGAAAATAATAATTTTTTTATGTGTATTACTTACATTAGTTGGATGTTCTAATTCAAAACCAAATGAAAATAAACCTGATGATAAACCAAATAACGAGCCAAAACAAGAAGAAGTTAATTGGTTTGTAAATCCAGAAAGTACTACTAGACCATTTGCAATTATGATAAACTGTCATAACGGAGCATTACCACAATCAAATATTGACAAAGCTTATATTGTATATGAATTAATGGTTGAAGGTGGCATCACAAGAATGATGGCTTTATATAAAGATGTTGATGTAGACAAAATTGGTTCAATCAGAAGTGCTAGATCCCAATATTTAAGTTATGTTTTAGAAAATGATGCTATTTATGTTTCAGCTGGTGGTTCTGCCGAAGGAATCAGAGCAATTAATAAATTAGGTGTTAATCGTATGGATGTTGATAATAGTACTTATGGTATTCGTGATAAATCATTAAAAAGAGATTGGGAACATACTTTATTTACATCAACAGAAAAACTAAAATTAGCTGCCAAAAACTATAATTATAAAACAACAACTGATAAAGGTTTAGTTTTAAATTACTCAAAAGATGAAATAGATTTAAGTAAATATACAAGTGCTAAAAAAGCAGATGACATTTCTATTACTTACTCTAATTATAGAACTAGTAAATATTCTTATGACACTGAAAGTAAAAGTTATTTAAGATTTATGAATAATACTAAAAATGTTGATTTAAATACAGGCGAACAATATAAAGTTAAAAATATTATTGTTTATGATGTAAATTATACTACATTCTCTAGTGATGGTTACTGGGGATACCAAAAAATCGATAACATAGGATCAGGCGAAGGATATTATATAACAGATGGCTATGCTATTCCAATTACTTGGTCTAAAAAAGGTACTAATAGTAAAACTGTATATAAAATAAAAGAAACTAATGAAGAATTAGTTGTTAATAATGGTAATACATATATTCAAATTTATCCAAAAGGAAATAATTTTTCTATAAAATAAAAAGACTTTAAGTCTTTTTATTTGTTTTTACCAATTAAATTATAATAAAATGCTTTCTTTTTTATAAGCTCTGTTCTAGTCCCCTCTTCTTTAACAGTATGTTCATCAATTACAACTATATGATCAGAAATATCATCGATATTTTGTTCTCTATCAATTACTATAATAGTATGACTTTTTTTAAGTTCTAGTAATATACCTTTAAATGTTTCAATATTTTTTTTATCAATCATTGACAAACTTTCATCAAATATCATTATTTTTGAATCTTTAATTATTACTCTTGCAATAGCAAGTAGATAAAAAACACTTCTTTTTATATTTGAATTTATATTAGTATTATAGCCATCTTTTAAACTCATGATATAATTATGAATATTTAACAATTTGCACACCTTTATAGCATAATCAAAGTCATCATTAACAAGCAACAAATTATTTTTAATTGAATCATCAAAAAATGTTGGACTTTTACTTACACATGCAATCAAATTATAATAATTATTACTTTTTATATCAAAAATATTTTTATTGCCAATACAAATAGTTCCTTTATGTGGTCTATTCATTTTTAAAAGTAAATCAACTATACCCGACTTACCCGACCCACTAGCGCCCGTTATAATATTAATACTATTGTTATATAGAATAAAACTAGTATTTTTTAAAGTAGGATTATCTCTATAACCATATAAAATATTTTTAAAAACAATATTTCCATCTATTTTTATATCATCATCAAATAATTTTTCTTTACTAGCATTTTCTAAAATCTTACTGAATCTATTAAAAGATACCTTTAAAGATTTTTTACTAATTAAAATATTTGAAACAATAGTATAATTATCAACTATTTTCTGATAATAATTATAAATTATCAATAAAGCCCCTACTTCCATATTACCATCTTTTATCAAATAGATTCCATATATCATCAATAATAAACGTACTACTTCAACCATAATGATTGATATGAATTTAACACCCGTACTTTGAACATTAAAACGAGCATTTGCATCCAAATAGGCATTTCTTTTCTTATTAACACTATCTGCTATTTTATCATATATGTTAAAAGATTTTATATCTCTTATATTATTATATATTTCGTGATTAGAAGCTGTTTTATAGTCTAAAGTATCTTTCCTTATTTTATTTAATCTTTCTGTCTCCTTAGAACCATATACCATATAGCCTAAAGATATAAGAGAGACAACTAATGTTATAACAAATATCACTGGGTTTATAGTATAAAAGTAAAAATAGATTACTAAAAATTCAACAATTCTAATTATCCTCATTGGGAAATTGGCATAATAACTTGCTAATACATCAATATCACTATTAAGTAAATTACTATACTCCCCTAAAGAAAATCTTGATAAACTAAACAGTGAATTTTTATAAAAATTATCAGTATAAACATTCTCATATAAATTATAAAGTTTATTATAAAGTTTATATAATGTTACTTGGTATAACTGCTCTAAACCATAGTATATAACTGTTATAGCCAAAGAAAGAATAATTAATCTAATTGCTTTATCATATAATTTCTCATATATGTTATCAAGAGCATAACTCCATATTACCGGAATTATCAATACCGCACCTCTAAGCAAAATTGAGTTAATCGTATTAATTATAAATTCTTTTTTTGATTTTTTTAAAACCCTATTATTCTCATTTTTCATATGCTCCACCATCTTTATTATAAACGATTTTGCTTTTTTTAACAATAAGATTTTGCATTTTTTAGAAAATGTGCTACAATATTTTACGAGGGATGTGATGTTATGTTTAAACCTGTAAAAATTTTAGATGAAAAAGCCAAACATTTAAGGATGATTTCCAAAGATGCTACTTTTCCAATTAGTACAGAAGAAAAAAAATTAATTGATGATATTATTAAACATTTAACATATAGTCAAATTGAAAAATACTCTGAAAAATATAAATTAAGACCAGGAATGGGTTTAGCATTTCCACAGGTTGGCATAAATAAAAGAATCATTGTTATTGTTAATGAATATGATGAAGGAAAATTTGAAAACTATGTGGTTGTTAATCCTATAATTGTTAGTAATTCTTCAGAAATGATTGCAGCTGAAGCTGGTGAAGGATGTTTAAGTGTTAATCGTGAAGTTGAAGGCCATGTATTGAGATATGCAAGAGTTACAATTGAAGGTTATGATTTAGATGGTAATAAACTTAAAATTCGTGCGAGAGAAGATTTATCAATAGCATTCCAACATGAAATAGATCATTTAAATGGTATTCTATTTTTTGATAGAATTGATAAAAATAAAAAGTTTTATTCTGAAAAAGAAGTACGCTTAATATAGTTGTACTTTTTTTTATTTTATTATATAATTATTTTGGTGATAATATGAAATATGTACTTAATAGAATTTTTAATATGAGTTTTAAAAATATGTTTAAACAAATAAATGTCGTTCATGAAAGATCAAATAAAAACAGAATTTTAATATTTTTTGATATGATTATTTGTGGTTTTAAATACGAAGCGGGT
>CAKPJE010000018.1 GCA_934162555.1 uncultured Bacilli bacterium
GTTTTCTTTATGCCATTCTCGTATATTTTCAACCACTAATATTAAGTCTATTTGTGGTTTTTCTTTACTACTATAGCCAAGTTGTTTAAAAACACCAGATCCATAACCAAAAGCCCCTATCACATCCGGTCTTTGATTTAAAAATTCATTTATAAATTCTTTCATAATGCACACCACCTACATTGTACCACATTTTATAAAAAAAAGCACTTACTTGTGCTTATTCACTATATAAACTATTAAGTTTTTCATCATATTCATCTTCTGTTATAGCTTTTGTTATAACATCTTCAGGAATAACAACTTCAACATTATCATAAGACATATTTATTTCAAATGATAATTTTTCTACCATTTCTTTAATATCTATATTTTCACCTAAATCAATAGTTGCTAAAGTTTCTGTTAAATCACTACTTATTTTAGTAATACGATTATTCTTCTCATCAATTGTTACATCAACATTAATATTAGTCTTTAAAGTATTATCTTCTTCTAAATCAGTATTATTAATAGCTTTGTATGCTCTTTTTACTAAATCTTCAGATATAACTAAACGATATAATCCTGTATTTCCATCACGATTTACCAAATAAAAATCTTTATCAGTTAATATTGATTTTAAATCGATATTATCAAGTTTTACTTCTTCATCAGTTATTGTAGAATCAACTTCTGATTTTATCCAGTATTCTTCTTCAGATTCAAGACCCATTATGCTATTCATTATACTACTTGACATATAAACATATGTACCATCTAAATATAATTTTTGTTTACCTAATACTGGGTTTTCTCCTAATTCAATAACAGCTTTATATTTATTGTTATCAAGTTTTTCAGTAGCAATATCTAAATTAAATGTTCCATCTATTGACATACCATCCATATTTAATTTAGTAGTTAAACTAGTACCTACTTTAACTTTTTTAGCATCATTTTTTGCAACATCCACCAAGACTTCAATTGGTGTTCTTGATTTTACTTCTTCTTTTTTACCACATCCAGTTAAAGCAAGAACCATAACAAATGCAAGTAAAATATTTAAATATTTTTTCATAAACTCCTCCTACATAATATTATACTATTTTTTACATTTTTTTCAAACTTTTTTTTACTAAGTTGTAAACTTCATCATGTATCTCTTCAATTGGTTTCATTTCATCATTTCTATTACATGATATTTTAGAAAAGTTTAAATAATCTGCAACAAATATAGAATTTTCATATATTTTTCTCATTAAATCATTATCTTTTTCATAAATATCATTTTCTACTCCATCATTTTGTTTTCTTTTTTTTCTCATTTCAGAAACTAAATCAAATGGAGCATCTAAAAATATTACTAAATCAGGTTCTTTAATACCCAATTTTTTATACTCAAAATCAATAACATAGTTAATAAATTTTTTTCTCTCCTCTAAATCTTCAATTAAAGCAGATTGGTATATTAAACTTGATGTTGTATACCTATCAAGTAAAATAATATTATTTTCATATTCTTTTTTTAATTTAGTATGCCATGTAATAGCTCTATCAGTAGCATATAAATTATTTATAAAATATGGTGATAATGAATCTGGTGAACCATATTCTCCCTTTAAATAGTGTTCAACAGAAACTCCTTGATATTCGCCATAAGATGGGAAATGGTGTGATATAACACTATTACCATCTTTAATCAATTTTTGTTTTAATAAATCATATTGTGTACTTTTTCCAATACCATCACAAGCACCTTCAACTACTATTAGTTTGCCCATTTATATCTCTCTTTCTAGTGTTATTCCCTTTTTAAAATTACATTTTTGAGTACAATTAAAACCAAATGTACATCTAGCGCCTTTTGTATATTTTTTTATGTCATCTTTTAAGTAATTGTTATTCTGTTCTAATGATTCTTTATATTTTAACAAAGTATCTCTTGTCGATCTCATTACTTCAAGTTGAGCAGCTGTACAAAGCCTTTCTTTGGTTTTTAATATAAAATTATCATATGTACCAGTTTCATTTACAAGTACTAATTCACCTTGTGGTACAACATCAGCTACTGACATAATATCTTCTAACCATTCATTTTTTAAGGCTTCTGTTTTTAAAATTGGTGGCACGAAATATTTTTTATTTTCCATTCTTTCCATTTGATAAAATAATGTTCTATGTCTTTGAGCTTGTGCCAATCCTACATAAGAAATTTCATAGTTACATGAATAAATATGGGAAAATATATCATTTCTTTTATTTAAATCATTTCCAAATAAACTTATACTTCTATCTTTATCGTTTTGCATTAATCTTTTTTCTAATACATTCAAATTATCTAATTTACTGATAAAATCTTGCATCGAAACAGCTAAATTTTTTTCTAAATAATCATTTGAATTAATATGTTCATTTATATATTTATTTAGAAATGATGCCAAATAATTTATTTGTCTTAATGTTGTTGAATAAATCATTTCTGTTGGCATAAATACTGTTACTAAATATCTTGCATTTTCTTGAGCAAGTGTTTTTATTTTAAAGTCACTAAATTCTGGGTATTCATTTTTTATTAACACTTTAAATTTTTCAACCCATTTTGTATATAAATTAACTTCTTTTTCTGTTAAACTATTATTTTTATATGTAACACATGTATATCTTCCTGATTTTTCACTTGTTGTATATTGATGTTCATTATTTAAAACCATTGCAAGTATTTTAGGTATACCTTTTAAATTAAAGTTTATCATTATATGATCATATACACTATGATGTCCATTTTCTAATGTGTTTTTTATCCTTTTATCTGTCTTTTCTTGTTTTTCAATTTTTAGGTGTTCAAATCCTTCTTTATCATAACAAACACCAGCTATTTTACCACATAAATTTAAAGCTTCTTTTAAATTAAATGTCCCATTTTCATTTAAAAAATAATTTGGTAAAATTGTAATTTCCATTCTTTCCATCATACTACCTCCTTTTACATTATATAATAAATTATTATAGTAAACAAGGAAATTACATCAATTTTACTATTTAATTTTTTTAATTAAGGAATGAACACTTGTAATTACTTTAGCATTTGTTTTATATAGTGATGGATAACAAAATAGCATCTTATATCCTTCAAATGCTTCTAACATAGTTTTATCATTATTACCGTCACCAATTGTATATATTTCACCATTTAAATTTAAAATTTTTATTAATTCATCAATTCCCATTTTTTTATCAAACGGAAAAGAAAGGATTAATTTTTTTAAAAGTTTATAATAAGTAAATTCAACATCAGAATAAAGTATTCTTAATTCTTTTAATTTTTCTACTGTCCTAGAATTACTATTAACTATTAAAGAAACTACTTCATCAGGATTTTTAGTATTTCCAAACACTCCCCATGTTTCATCTATTTCCCCAAGTTTATAATTATCAATAATTTCAAATGCTTTTTTATTTAAATATTTTGCATATATAATATTTTTATTTTTATCTATACAAACTCTACCATCATAAGAAATAATATAGTTATAATTTATATTATATTTTGAAGCACTATCTAAAATTGATTCTGTAGTTCTTCCTGTTATAATAATGAATTTATTACCTTGCTCAATAAATCCATTAATTGCCTTTTTATTTAAATTTAAATTTATTTTTTCAAAAAAATCTGGATTTTTAACAAATGTTTTTATTGTACCATCATAATCACTAAATATATATTTCATAATAATCCCCCAAAACATTATAACATAAAAAAGAATGAATAAATCATTCTTTTAAACAAGTGCGAATAAACATAGTACAGCCATATTTGCAAGCGCAATTACAACTACTATTTTAAATGCCCATTTAAACCATGTAGTATACTCAACCTTTGCAAGTGCTAAACCACCCATTATAGCTCCACATGTTGGTGTAATTAAATTAACTAACCCATTAGCAGCAACCATTGACATAATTGAAACTTCAGTACTATAACCAAGAGCATTTGCAATAGGTCCAACAATTGGAGATGAAAGTGATGCTAAACCAGAAGATGAAGGAACTAATATTGAAAGTACAACATGTAATAGATAATTTAATGGTACAAATGCAAGTTCAGGTAATTTTGCAAGAGCTTCAGTAGCATTATAAATAATATAATTATCTAAATGAGTTTCTTGCATTAATACACTTGCACCTCTAGCAATTGCTATAATTAGAATAACACTAATCATATCAGATGCTCCCCTTACAAATGTATCAACAAATTCTTTTTCTTTAAATCCATTAACAATTGATATAATAATAGAAATAATTAAGAACCATAAAGTTGATTCATTAAAATACCATTTTCCAAGTGGCTCACCAGTAAGCCAGCCAGTAAATTTAGTAAATATTGTAACACCAAAATCTTCCCAAGGTACAAACCCTATAATCATTATAAGGAATGCAATTGCAAATAAAATAAGTGTTAATTTTTGTTTACCAGTTAATTTAACTGCTTTTCCATCTTTTTCTTCAAATTTACCATAAGTTTTTTCTGCTTCTTCTTGTTCTCTTAATGATAAGAAAGTAGAACCCTTATCTTTTTTAACCTTTTTAGCATATGCCATAACAAACATTGTTGAAATAAATAATGTTGTTAGCCATAATACTACACCAATGATAATAATACCACCTTGTTTTGGTTCAATACCAACTTTACTTAAAGCGTCTACTGCAGCTCCTACAGCAAATGGATTAACTGTTGATCCCAAGCATCCACTACCTGCTCCTAAAAGAATAATAGCAGAGCCTACTAATGGATCCATTCCAGCAGCCATCATTGTAGCCGCAAGTAAAGCATAAAAACCAACTGTTTCTTCTAACATTCCATATGTACTGCCACATACTGAGAAGATAAACATTAATATAGGAATTAATAATAATTCTCTTCCTTTTAATTTTTGTACTAATACTTTAATTCCTGTTTCAAGAGCTTCTGTTTTACTAATAATAGCAAGTAAACCTCCTAATACAAGAATAAATATACATACATCGATTGCATCAGCAAATCCTTTAATTGGTGCCATTAAAACTTGCGAAATGCTTGCTCCAACAGTACCACTACCATTTACTAATTCTGTTCCTACAAATTTAGCATTTGGTAAAATATTTGATAAAATACCAAGACCAAATATAAGAATTAGAATGATTGAAAAAGACGATAACATCGCTCTAGTCCTTTTCTTAGACATTTATATTTCCTCCTTCTATGATTGTACCTGTTTCACCATTAATTGCATATTCTGCTTTTTCAAGTGAACTAATAATTGCTTTTCTATTTGAATTTTTAACAAAATCAATACAAGCTTCAATTTTCGGAAGCATACTTCCTTTAGCAAAATGACCTGCGCTAATATATTTTTCTGCTTCAGTAACATTCATACAATCAATATCTGTTTGATTTTCTTTGTTATAATTTAAACATGCTTTATCAACAGTGGTCAATATAAGTAGCATATCAGCTCCTATTAATTTTCCAAGTAAAGCAGCTGTTCTATCTTTATCTATAACAGCAGCAACACCTTCAAGAGATTCTTTTTTGACAACTGGGATTCCACCACCACCAGCAGCAATTACTAATGTATTATCAATTAGTTGTTTTATAACATCTTTCTCGATAATATCTATAGGCATAGGAGATGGTACAACTCTCCTATATCCTCGTCCAGCATCTTCTACAAATGTATAGCCTTTTTCTTTTTCTATTTCCATAGCTTCTTCACGACTATAGAACATTCCTATTGGCTTACTAGGATTTTGAAAAGCAGAATCTGTAGAATCTACTAAAACCTGAGTTATAATTGTGGCACATGGTAAATTCATTCCTTGTTTTGCAAGTTCATTTTGAATACATTGTTGTAATTGATAACCAATATATCCTTCACTCATACTACCACATTCAGGAAATGGCATACTTGGAGTACCTGCACCATTTGCAGCATACTCCATTGCAAGATTGATTTGACCAACTTGCGGACCATTACCATGTGTTAAAACTATTTTATTGCCTGATTTTACTAATCCAACAATTATTTTTGCAACATTTTTAAGTAAATTTAATTGTTCATCAGGACTTTTCCCAAGGGCGTTTCCTCCTAAGGCGATTACTATTTTACTCATTATCTTCCCTCATAGTTGCATATATTACAGCTTTTATAGTGTGCAAACGATTTTCAGCTTCATCAAATACTTTCGATCTTGGTGAATTGAATACTTCGTCTGTTACTTCCATTTCTTTTAGACCAAATTTTTCATGAATATCAGCACCTATTGTTGTATTTAAATCATGAAATGATGGTAGACAATGTAAGAATATAGCATTTTTATTAGCATTATTCATTACATCCATTGTTACTTGATATGGTTTTAATAGTTTAATCCTCTTTTCCCATACTTCATCTGGTTCTCCCATTGATACCCAAACATCTGTATATATAACGTCAGCGTATTCTGTTGCTTCTTTTACATTTTCAGTCATTTCGATACTAGCGCCTGTTTCACTAGCTATTTCTCTGCATTTTTTAACTAAATCTTTATCAGGCCATAAATCTTTTGGACCACATGCTACAAAGTGCATTCCCATTTTAGAACATACTACCATTAATGAGTTAGCAACGTTATTTCTTGCATCTCCCATAAATACTAGTTTTATATCTTGTAAATGACCAAAATTTTCTTCAACTGTTAGCACATCTCCTAACATTTGTGTTGGATGAAATTCTGTTGTTAAACCATTCCATACTGGAACTCCAGCATTATTTGCAAGTTCTTCAACTATTTTTTGTGAGTAACCCCTATATTCTATTCCGTCATACATTCTTCCAAGTACTTTAGCTGTATCAGAGATACTTTCTTTTTTACCCATTTGGGAACTTCCTGGATCAAGGTATGTTACTCCCATTCCTAAATCTAGTCCTGCTACTTCAAATGAGCATCTTGTTCTTGTTGATGTTTTTTCAAATAGTAAAACAATATTTTTTCCTTTTAAATATCTGTGTTCAATTCCTTTATGTTTTTTATCTTTTAAATCTTTTGATAAGTCTAATAAATATCTTATTTCTTCTGGTGTATAATCAAGTAATGTTAAGAAATTTCTTCCTTTTAAATCGATTTTATCCTTTATTTTTTTTACATCTTCTTGTTTTATTAAACACATACTATCTCTTTTGTATTGGACCTCATCTAAGTCTTCTCTTACAAGTGGCATACTCATACATCTAGGACCCCCTCTTCCTCTTGATAATTCAGCACTTGACATTTCAAATACTTTTATACCATGTTCTCTTAGTATATTGTTTGTTATATTGTTACGGTCATATACAACAACAACACCTGGTGCGATACATAGTGTATTTGTTCCATCATTCCATTGTTCTCTTTCAGATGATATTTTTTCTCCTCCAGCACATGGTATTAATGTTATTTTTCTTTTTAAGTATTTTTCTAGTATTTCTTCTAAACTTCCATTTAGTTCTACAACGTTTAAATCTTCATCACTATCTGGTATATCGCCTTCTGTTATTTCGAAAACTTGTAATGTATCCATTATTCCAGGATGGTATGTAAATTTATCATAGTCAATTTGTGTAAATACTGTATCTAGATGCATAAATGCTCTTGATTCTGGTATATTGAATGCTAGTATTGTATCTATTTCACAGTCAGGATTTTTGAATAGATTTTTAGCAAGTTCATCAATTGCTCCTGCTTCTGTTCTTTGTGATATTCCTACTGCTAATATATGGTTATTTAAATTTAATACATCTCCACCTTCTATATGATAAGGTAAATATCTATCGTAATATTTATTTATTTTATCTTTGTATTCTGGATGATAATTAAATATATATTCAGCGTATATTGTTTCACGACTTCTTGTTACTGAATACATTTTATTTAATATAACACCATTTCCAGCACTTGCAAATGGATCTCTTGTAAAATAAAGGTTAGGCATTGGATCAGCTAGAAAATCTGATTCTTCACCAACAAAATCTACCAATGATTGTTCTACTTCTCTCTTAGCACGACTTATTTCTTCTACTTTTATTCCTTCCATTGTTTTTAAGACTAATTCTTTTTTATTTTTGAAACTTTTTAGGAAATCAAATACTAAATTTTTATATTTTGGCGTTCTTATTCCTGCTTCATATATGAATTGTCTTATAAATTTGTCTTCTATTTCATCGCTTAATTCTAATACTTCAGCCATTAAGTCTTCTAGATAAACAACTTCAATCCCATTTTCTTTTAAAATACGGGCAAATTCATCATGTTCCTTTTGAGCTTCTGGTAAAAATGGTATGTCATCAAATAATAATCTACCTAGTGTATCTGGTGTTAAATTTAATAATTCATTACCAGGTCTATGTAGTAATACTTTTTTTAATGGACCAATTTCACTTTTAACGTTTATTACTTCCATATCCTTCCTCCTATTGTATAAATTAATTATAGCAAAGTTTTTATTATTTTACAATAAGTTTTTAAAAAAAAGAAAAAACCAAAAATATTATTTGATCTTTTAAAAAATTATATTTGTTTTAAAGTTATTTTAGATGAACTATTACATTCATTTTTTATTGCTTCAGCAATAGATTGCGTTTCAGTAGTATAACCAATTATAACATATGCATCAGGATCAGTTAATGCCGACTGAAACATACAAGAATAGGTATTTATACCTGCATTCATTATATTTATTTGTGTTTGAAGTTTTTGGCAATCATTAAACATAAAGCTCATATTCGTTACTTTTGATGTATTAAAACTACTTAAGTTTAAACTCGTTAAGGATGAGCAACCATAAAACATACCATTCATATTTGTTACATTTGAAGTATCAAAACTACTTAAATCCAAACTTGTTAATGATGAACAATTTTTAAACATAAAGCTCATATCCGTTTCTTTTGATGTATTAAAACTACTTAAATCCAAACTTGTTAATGATGAACAATTTTTAAACATATAACCCATATTTGTTACTTGCGATGTATTAAAACCATTTAAATCTAGATTTGTTAATGATGAACAGTAATTAAACATCTCATACATATTTGTTACTTTTGATGTATTAAAACTACTTAAATCCAAACTTGTTAAAGAGGAACAAGAAGAAAACATATCACTCATATCTGTTACACTTGATGTATTAAAATTACTTAAATATAAACTTGTTAAAGATGAGCATTCAAAAAACATATTACCCATATTCGTTACACTAGAAGTATTAAAACCACTTAGATTTAAAGTTGTTAAGGATGAGCATACAGAAAACATATTACCCATATTTGTTACATTTGAGGTATTAAAACTACTTAAATCTAATTTTTCAATAACTGAATAAAAACTAACACTACTACCACCGCCACCAGCTGCCATCATCTCAATTTCGCCATCATTTTTTCTATCAATAAATGATGGTTTAACATTTTGGTTATTAGCAGTTAAAGTAACAATATTGCCCCAATCACCTGGTGTAGCCGGCAAAAACATATAACTCATACTTGTTACTTTTGATGTATTAAAATTATCATTATAATTTATACTTATTAAATTATTAAATCCAGCAAAGAATAATGAACAATCAGATGGTGCGAATATTGGTGCTTCACTTACTATATATAAATTATATAAGCTTTGTTCTGGATTATTTGAATCCTTTAATCCACTATCTATTAAATAACCATATACTTTTTTCTTTTGACTTGTATTATAAGATACATCCCAACATAAATTTTCTTCTGTACAACTACTTGGTAAATTACTCAAATCATTACCAAATGTAATTGTTCTTATATATGGTCTATAAGTATCTTTCCAAAAGTATAATCTACTATCACTTGTAACTCCATTACCATTCTTCATCATAGCATATTCACTTATCTGAACCGCACTTACTCTAACATTTGCTTCTAAATTAGATACATTTATAAATTTACTATCTTCTATATCATCTATATATGGATTCCAATACCAATATATAGTTAATGTTTCACTATTTGTTCCACTATGCTCTAAAAATGAATAATACTTATGTAATTCACTCTTATGATCTGATGTTGTATAAAATTTTAAATTAGTTGGTAAATTAGTCCTTTCTATTTCTAAAGTTGCATACATATCTACTGTACTTCCACTTGCATCCATTGTAACAGTAAACTCTCCACTATCTCCAGGATTTATTTTACCCAAATCTATTACCTTATTATTCCATACACTATTATCACTATCTCTTAATACAAATACGGCATTACCAGTACTACCCTTTATACTACCATTTACTACTATTCTATAGTAAGCAATTGATCCAACCAATAAAATTACTATACATATTATAGATACCATAACTAAAATTAATTTTTTACTATTCTTCATATATTTCCTCCTTCTATATTTTTTAAACCACTAGGAAGAGGACCAGTATCTATATATTTTCTCATCCCAATAAAGTTATCAACAAAATTATTATTTTTTTGATTTTTTAGTAATACATGTATGTATGTATTAGGTCAACCATGTTATCAACAAATCCTTTCTAATTATCAACAAGCGAAAGAAAACTATTAATTCTTTCATTCGAACTATCAAAAAATTCATCAGTCTTACCATCAAATAAAATTTTACCACCATCTAAAAACAAAACCCTATTTGACACATTTTTAACAAAATTCATCTCATGAGAAACAATAAGCATCGTTTTCCCACTATCAGCTATCCTCTTAATCAAATCAAGAACTTCACCAATCATCTCCGGATCTAAAGCACTAGTAGGTTCATCAAACAAAATAATATCAGGATTCATAATTAAAGTCCTAATAATTGCAACCCTTTGCTTCTGTCCACCAGACAACTCATCAGGATAATTACTAGCTTTATCCCTTAAACCAATAATATCAAGTAACTCATAAGCCTTCTTAACAGCACTCCCCCTATCCATAATCTTTAACTTAACAGGAGATAAAATAATATTATCAAGAACACTTAAATTAGGAAATAAATTAAACTGCTGAAAAACCATTCCAATACCCTTTCCAACAATTTTATTTACCCTATTTCCCTCAAAAATAACATCACCATTTGTAGGCTTTTCCAAATAATTAATACACCTTAAAAGAGTACTCTTACCACTACCAGAAGGACCAACAATAGAAACAACATCGCCCTTTTTTATAGCAAAACTAATATTATCAAGAACTAAATTATCCCCGAAACTCTTAGATAAATTCTTAACCTCTAGCATTATTAAGTCTCCTTTCAAGTAAATTAACCAGTTTAGACAATCCCAAAGTCATAACCAAATAAATAGAAGCAATTATAATTAAAGGAAAAAAGTAATCATAAGTACCAGAAGCAATAATATCAGAAGCTTTAGTAAGTTCTAAAATACCAATATAAGCTCCAGCTGATGTTTCCTTTAATAATGTAATAAATTCATTACCAAGAGCAGGCAAAACATTCTTAATAGCTTGTGGTAATACAACATACCTCATAATTTTACTATAATTTAAACCAAGAGTATAACCAGCTTCCATCTGTCCCTTATCAATAGAAATCAAACCAGACCTTATTATCTCAGCAACATAAGCACCAGAATTAATACCAAAAGCTAAAACACCAACAATTATAATACTTATATTAACCGATTTAAAAATAACATAATATATTATCATTAATTGTAATAATACAGGAGTTCCCCTTATTATATTAACATAAGCCTTACAAATACCATTTAATAACTTTAATTTACCAGTATTATCATGATAATGTATTACTAAAGCAATTAATAAACCAATAACAATACCCATAATAACAGCAAAAAAAGCAATCAAAACAGTATGAAATAATCCCTCCAATATATACTCATATCTATTATCATATATAACACTATTATAAAAACTCTCGCCAATTTTATAAAATATATTCATTAAATCACCCTTCAGTATGTTTTATAATGTATTCATCAATTTTACCTTCACTCTTAAGTCTTTCCAAAACTCTATTTATAGCATCAAGTAAAACCTTATTACCCTTTTTTACAACTATACCATAACTATCACTTGTTAAAACCTTATCAAGAATTTTTAATCCCTCATTTTTACTTATAATAGCTTTAGCAGGTAATTCATCCATTACAACACAATCAACCTTATTAGCTTTCAAATCTTCTATAGCAGCCAAATACTTTTTTTGTCTAACAATATCCGCTTTTTTGTATTGTTTAGTAACAAAAGTATCAGCTATACTACCAAGTTGAACTGCTATTTTTTTATCTTCAAGATTATCTAAAGTGCTATTTTCTTTAACAATTACAACCTGTTTACTAGTAGAATAATTAATTGAAAAATCAACTTCTTTAGCTCTTTCATCACTATAACTTATACCAGCAGCACCAAAATCAGCTTTACCAGTTTTTACTTCATTAATAATAGCATGAAAATCAATATCTTTAACAACTAATTTTTTATTTAGTTCTTTTGCTATTTCATTAGCTATATCTATATCTACACCAACAACTTCTCCACCTTTATAATATTCATAAGGTGCGAACCCAGCTTCTGTAACCATTATTAACTCATTATTATTTCTTTTACATCCACAAACTAAAAACAAAATCATAACAAATAAAAATATTCTTTTCATACACTCACTCCTACTATTTACATTTTATCAAATATTAAAAAAAAATACAATTATAAAATCGTATTTTTCTAAAACAATTTAGGTCTTACAATACACAAAGTTTTCTGTTTAGAAGCAATCGTATCTTTTTCATAAACATATTCTTTGCCACCTTGTGAATTAATAGTATCTTTAAGTAATTTATAAGAGCCTAAAATTTCTTTTTTATTTTTGGTATTTGAATCCATACAAATTCCTAAAAGACGGTCTTTATTAGTATCTTTTAAAGAAATCAAATTATGAGAAATACCATTACCTATAATCATATCAAAATCATTAATATCCGGATCTTTATATGAACCATTTTTATATAATGTTTTAAATGGTCTATATAATATTCTATCGCTATTTTCTAAAGTCTTAGGAATACGAATATTACCACTTTCAAAATTACCATAAGCACCATTTAAATCAAATTCATCAAGTTCTTTATATACAACTTTTTGAGATAATAAATATTGATTATAGTCTTTTAAAAATTGTGACATTGATCCCTTAACTGATTGGAATAATTCAAGCACATTAGGAAAATATATTGGATCAAATCCATAATATTCAAGATATCTCAAAAATATTACTGAATTGATATTTTCATCTGTAACTTTTTTTCTACTAATATATATTGGCATATAATCTCCCCTTTTTTAATCCAAAAATATTTTATCATATATTATCAATCTGTCAAATTTATTCAATATATTTATATTATGATTTTTATATTCAAAAATACCATTTTCAAAATAACTTTATTTATTATTTTTATACCTAAATATAT
>CAKPJE010000019.1 GCA_934162555.1 uncultured Bacilli bacterium
GTAAAGTTGTAAATACCAATAGAAACAAGTTGACTCAAGAATTCACTAGAAGTAGTTTCTTCAGAATCATCTAATAATGTTTTAAAATAAATATATAAAATAAACATATAGTGTATGCAACATTTTAAGTTATTTATAACTTAAAATGTTGCATTTTATATAAAAAATATTATTTATTTTCTTAATTTATTTTCCTGTACTATTTTTATTGCAGTTTTTTTTTAATAATGTTATAATAAATATAGAAAATCGAGGTTATTTTATGAAATTTATTTATTTAGTATTATTTATTTGTTTGTTTGGAATTAACAATGTATCTGCTGATACTGCCAGTGATTTTTGTAATAATGAAAATTTAATACCGTTTATTAATATAGTAAGTACTATTATTAATTTGATTAAAATAGGTGTCCCAGTTATATTAGTTGTTTTAGGAATGTTAGATATGGGTAAAGCTGTAGCTAGTCAAAAAGAAGATAAAATAAAAGAGGGACAAAAGAATTTATTATCAAGATGTTTAAATGCTGCAATAGTTTTCTTTGTAGTAGCTGTTGTGCAGTTAGTTATGGAAATTATGAAAAGTGTAACTGGTGATAGTGTTTGGGATTGCGCTTGTAAATTTGTTGGTGGTTGCCCCAATATACTTGTACCAACTGATGAAGGAACTGATCTTTAGGAGGGATTATGAAAAAGAAATTTTTAATTTTAATGTTATTAACAGTTTTATTTACTAGTTTGCCAGTATTTGCTATTGATACTCCTTGCCCCGGTGATGATGAAGAATGGGCGACAA
Organism: uncultured Bacilli bacterium; assembly: GCA_934162555.1. Taxonomy (GTDB): domain Bacteria; phylum Bacillota_I; class Bacilli_A; order RF39; family UBA660; genus CAG-884. The sequence goes on from CAKPJE010000019.1 coordinate 794, forward strand.
GTATTAGTGCTTGTACTAATTCTGGTGGCATTGCTACTAAATGTGGAATACCTGCTGGTTTAGCTGATATGATTAATGATGCATATAATTTACTTAAAATTGCTGTTCCGATCGTTTTAATTGTTTTAGGAATGATTGATATGCTTAAGGCAGTAGCAAGTCAAAAAGAGGATGAAATAAAAAAAGGATGGAGTACATTAGTCAAAAGAACAATTTATGGTGTGGCTGTATTTTTTGTGTTTTTCCTTATTCAATTAATTATAAGTTTATTGCCATCCAGTAGTGGTAAAGATACTATATTGAGTTGCACAAAGCAATTTTTTGTAAGAAAAAGTTATGGTGTATGTTGCATTAAATCGGGAGCAAATGCAAATGGCTATGATAATAAATATGATCCACCACATAAAACACCTAATGATGGTAGTTATTCTGAAAAATAGTAAACGGAAGGAATGATTAATATGCTAAGTAATATACTAAAAAAAACAATAATATTTTTTATTCCTTTTTTTATAATAAATAATATTTATGCTGCTGAAGGATTATCTGTAGTTTATAATTACAAAACAAACGATGCTGAATATATAGTTACGATAAAATATTCTAATTATGGATTTGTTGAAGAACAGAAAGTATCTAAATTGGATAGCAATAGTGCATCTACTTCAAAAAAAATTAATATTGTACCATTAGAAAATATACTTGGGGATCAAATGTTTATAAGTTATGGTATAACTGATTGCATAATATCTTCTAATAATTATCGTGATGAAGAAAACAATTTTATGGATGCTTTAAAAGAAAATCCTGAAAAGTTTAGACCTATTTTAAGAATTGATGAATCTGGTAATGCTGTACTTATAGGAAGCTATTTTTCTGCTGACTCATTTGTAGAAACAAATGAAAAGTCAAATAATTTAAATGATTATGATCCTACTGTTATAGAAAGACTTTTAAATGGTGAATTAGCACCAAGAACAGGTGTTTTTATGGAAGTCGAAGAGCTTGATCTTTATGATAAATTAGGTATCGATGAAAGTGGTATTGCATCCTATGTCGGTTCAAATGCTAATTCGATTGATTCAGGAAAAAAAGGTAACGAAAGTTATACTGGTGGAACGTGTGATAAATACACAATGTTGTTGCGCAATTTAAATGAAGAAATTTTTGGTAGAAATAATAATACTGGTGTTTGTTCTGAAAACTCTTTGAAAGCAATAAAAAATACTCAAAGTTTGTATGACTTAAAATATAATTTTGATCGTTCTATTTTGGAACCAGAATGTAGGGATTACATTTTTGGAGATAAAGGATATCTTAAAACGATAATTGATTCTCAATCATACTATAATTCAATATCAGATGAAGATATAACTAAAATGTCATTATCTTGCTTAGGAATGCAGTCGGAGTATTTGAAAGGAATATCTGCACTTACTGTTTATGAGCCAATTGTAAAAGTTGATAAATCAGAATGTGAATTAATTAGTACTGAAACATTAGATTTTTTAAATAGCTTATTTGATGCAATAAAATTAATTGCAACATGCATATGTATATTTTTATGTGTAACAGATGTATATAAAATTGTTATATCTAAAGAAAATGATGTAACAAAATTTAGAAAAGTTTTAGTAAAAAGAGTAGTTGCTTTAGTATTTTTATTTTTAACTCCAGTTATTGTTAATATTATAACTGATTTGCTTAATGAAAGATACTTACAAAGTAATCCTATAAAGTGTGCTGATATTTTAAATAGTAGGTGATTTATGAAAAAAATTATAATATTTTTGATAATGTTTTTTGCTTTTAATGTGTATGCAGAAACTGAAGTAGTAGAAAAAAGGTATACTATTAAACTTAATGAAAAAAATTATACTGTTTCTTTACCTTTTGAGGTTACAAAAAATGGATATAGTTTGAATTACGAGAAGATAGAACTATCTATACCTAATAGTGATGTGGTTGTAGGATATAATCAAACAGTAATGCCATTAATTGTTGAACCTGATTATAGTTTTTATGATTTTGCAAATGAGTTTCAACGATATGATTATTCTAATAAAGAATATATACTGCCACGGGCGAAATTAGAATTTACAAAAGAACAATTTGAAGATGATGAATATATGAAAAAATTTTATCCAAGTTTTTTTGTAATGGATTTTAATAATGATACATCATTTAAAGGCAATATTTTTTCGATTGTTATTGATACTGATAAAATATCTTACGATAAATTTTATGAGGATTTAAATGAATATTTTAAAGAAAAAAAATATTTTTCACAGAGAAATTATAAAGTAACTAGTGTAAGTGATAAAAAAAATGATTTAAAAAATGAAAGTTCAAGCTCTGGTACTTTAAAGGATAATTATTATGGTTATGATATAGAGTATTCTAGTAGTGAATATATCAATAGAGCAAATGAAATAAGAAAATTATTGGATAGAGCTACAGATATTAAAGTTTGTACTGAAGATGATTTAAATGGAATCAGATCACAAAGAAATGTTGCTTTTTCAGATTTAGGTACTGAGTTTGATGCTGCTATTTCATCAAACTGTAAAAGTGTATTTGATGATCTTTATTCTAAAGTTGCTTGGTCACTTGCTGATGTTGCTAAAGTTCGTGCAAGTAAAACAAGCAGTGAGAAATGGACAATGAACTTTTTATATTTTGAATCTTATTGTTTGCAAGGATTTGATTTTTTAACTGGAGAAACTATGCAGAAAGAAATTAAAGATGTTGCTAGATGCAGTATATTTGGTGATAAAACATATGAATTATTACAAAGGACATTTACAATATTTAAATATGCTGGATTAGTTTTAGGAACATTACTTGGAACTGTTGATATTTTTAAGGCAATTGTTCAAAAAGATGAGAGTGGAAAAAAACAAGTTAAAACATTATCAAAAAGAATAATTGCAATTATTCTATTATTTATAACACCAGTATTAGTTGAAATTATATTTAAATTTATAAGTTCGATTGGCATTGATGATCCTATCTGCGGTATTAGATAAGGAGGACAAAATGAAATATATATTATTATTCATATTATTGTTTATACCTAATATATATGCGAAAAATGATGCTATATCATGTGAATATACTGTAAATGAGAAAAGTATTGTTATAGATTATTATATTGATGAAAATGGTAAAGGTGAAATATCTAATTTTTATATTGATGGAGAACTTGGATATGAATATACTGACTATTATAACATGATTGATGGTGACAATTTAACTTTAGTTTGTCCTCATATTACAGAAATTAAATTATATAAAGATAAATATCTCCATTATGTAATTACGAAAGATGATAGTGATTATAAAGTAAATGATAATTTCATTGATTATACACATCTTGTACCACTTTATCTTGGCCAAATTGAAGCAGTTGCAGTTGGACAAAATAAAAAAAGTAGAAATTATACACATTATACTACTGAAGAAATTAATAGTGGTGTTGGTGATGAAGCACGAAAGCAAATGGATATTAATATAAAAGCTTATACTAAAGGTGCTTGTTCTTATGTTGAAAAAACGGCAATTGCGGAATATTTTTATGAAAATTCTTTAGATGCTATTGATAGTTTTAGTGGTTCAAATACGTTTATGCATAATAATCAATATATAACACTTAGTAGTGAGTGTGCCAAAATTGCTCAAGATTTATATGTTTCTGTTTTCAATATAAGACGTATACTATCTGATTATGTTGATGGTGGTGGAGACGTAAATACAATTAGTTATTTATCTTTACAAGGAAGTTATTATTCTGGCTTTGATGCTTTTACAACACCTTGGTACGATAATAGTGTAAGCGAAGATGCTTGTGATGCTATTAGTCAAGATGTAAGAAAAATTTTGAATGAATTTTTTAATATTTTTAGATTAGTAAGTGTTATATTAGTTATATTTTTAATAAGTCTTGATTTAGTGAAAACATTAAGTAAAAATGATGATACTGAAATTAAAAAAATGATTAATAGAAGTGTTAAAAGAATGATTGCTTTAGTACTAGCTTTGTTATTACCTTTCTTGATGAATTTTATTTTAGATTTAGTGAATGATTATATGGGTAATTCATATGTAAATGTTAATGGAGAATGTGTTAAAGCTATAACAGGAGGTTAGAATGAAAAAAATAATATTATTTATAATTGCCTTTTTTATAATTCTTAATGTAAATGCTATGACTTGCGTATATAATTCCGGCAATGTTGCTTTAAGTATACAGGTAAATGTAGATTCTTATGCTGATACTTGGTTGAAAGCATACAATTTTGGTGGTGAATCTACAGGTGGTGTGAGTGATGATAAAAATATGGGAAATGGTGGAACTGTAATTGCTCCTAATCAGACGGAAATTTTTGGTAGATTTGCTAGTTTTGGTACTGCTCCTGATGAAGGCACTTGCCCTGTTTTAGTGTCTATCGGTGGTGGAAAATATACAGTAATGCCATATAGTGCTTATACTACTTATTTTGCACCAGATGCTACTATTGAATGTTCTGATTGTGGTAATGTTGATTTAAATGGTGATGGTAAAGCGGATGCTGAGGTTATTAGGGCACTTGGTGTTGATGGCAAAGACATAAAATATACTTTTGATGCTATATGTAAGTATTTTAAGACTAATAGGGATATTAGCTTTACAACTCCAGATGGTATAAATGTTGCGTATCCCGATTCGGAAACTGTACCTTTTTTAGGATATTTATATTATAGTCCGGATTATAAAAATACTATCGTAAGTGATTGTAAAAAATATAATTCTAATAATGGCGGTATGCCTACTAGTATTAAAAGTTTAAAGGATTATTTTAGCAATTATAAAAATCAAATAATACCTGGTGAGGTTGATACTGATAGTGAATTTTCTGTTTGCCCTTCCGTTGATAGTACCAATGAGACTGATAAAATACTTGAATGTCTTTCTAAAAAGAGTGAAAAAATAGAGGAGATAATTAATGACTTTTCTACAAAATGTACGGAAAGAGAGAAAAGGGCAATCCAATTATATTCTGGTGGTTCGGTTGCTCAATTTTTTAGTAAACATGGTGTTTCTGGATATTTAAATAATGAAATAAAAATGTTATTTAATTCGTTTTCTTCGGAATGTGGTGCAGCAGCTGATAAATTATATAATGTAATTAATAATAGCAATCGAATTGTAAATGCTTATGGTAGACAAGAAAGTATACGAAATACTATGACTTATTTGTATTTTGAATCAAATTATTTAGGTGCATTAGATTTGCTTACAAATTTTAATTCTGGTGTAGATATTGAAGATGATGCTTGCAATTTAATTTCTGATGGTTTAAGAAATATAATAAAAGAAATACTTAATGGTTTAAGAGTTGGTGCTGTTATTTTAGTTGTTTTATTATCAATTATAGATGTTTACAAATCTATAATTGGTGATGATAGTGCTAGGAAAAAATTGCCATCGCTTGTTACTAGGAGAATAATTGCTGTTGTCATTTTATTACTTTTGCCTACTCTTATTTTGGGACTTATAGATTTGTTGAATAAATATGTTGGTATGGATAGTTCTAAATGTGTAATAAACGATATTAATAGGAGTTAATCTCCTTTTTTAAATTTATAAAAAATTAAAAAATATCTAGTATTTTTTTTTCTTCTATGCTATAATTTTAATATGATATAGATTTTCTATGGGTGGATTATGAAAAAAATTATATTATTTATAATAGCTTTTATTATAGCTTTTAATGTAAAAGCAATTTCGGAGGATGAGTATTATACTGTTTTGGTTAAACTGAGTGAATCTTATGATAAATTTATTGGGGCATGTAATAATGCTGAGAGATTAGCAATTATAAATTATGCTCATGGTGATTTGGACAAACTTAGTGGTGGTTTTTCTACCGTTGCGGGTTTAGTAACTAAAACTGGTAATCGTATAAATGATCTTTGCGCTAATAATGTTGTAGATTTATATGATGCTCTTATTTATGCAAAAAATTACACAAATGATAATACTTTATATAGTATATCTTTAGAAACTATGATTGAAACTAAAGAAAATGTACTTGTAAATGGTAGTAAAATTACTTCTAGAAAAGATTTAACAATAATTGAAGATTGTGATTTAATTAGTGATGATTTTAAGAAAATTTTGAAGGAATATTTGGGCTACTTTCAGGTTGGATGTGCTGGTATTACAATAATACTTGTTATGTCTGATTTGTATAAGTTATTAATTTCTAAAGAAATGGATAATAAAAAAACGTTTAAGAAAATAAAAGGCAGAATAATTGCTTTAGTTATCTTTTTATTAGCTCCGGTTATTATAAACATAATAATAGATTTAATAAATAGATATGTCGATGTTGAAGCAATTAAGTGTTTGGAAGGATAGGTGAGATTATGTCTATGATTGTTAAAAGTGTTACATCTTCAATTTTAGATCTTTTAAGAATATTTGCTATTTGGCTTGATCTAGTTGTTTTTAAACTTGCTTCATGGGCTTATGGGATATTTTATGAATTGTCTTCTAGTTCATTACTTAGTAGTTTGAATTTGGCTGCTGCTTCTCAAAGATTATACACTTTACTTGGTATATTTATGTTATTTAGATTAGCATTTTCTTTTATTAAGTATATCGTAAATCCTGATGATATGGAAAAAGGAACAAGTAAATTTATTACTAATTTAGCTGTTTCACTTGCTCTAATTGTATCAGTTCCTTGGATATTTAACAGGGCTTTTAAATTGCAAACATATATTATGGAGAGTAATGTAATTGGTAATCTTATATTAGGAATGGATGAAGACAGAAGTGATGATGATACTTTTAATGCTTCTTCGTATGGAAGATCCATAGCTCTTATGGTTTTTAATGCTTTTTTTAGACCTGATTCTACTGCTATAGAAGGTCTTGATTCTTGTAATAATTTATTGGTTTATTATAATGATTATGTTGTTCCTGATGGTGAGAGTAAGGTTACATATGTTGGCGGTGCTGATGCGACTTTAGAAAAGGAGAGCCGAAATATAGCTGCTTGTGTTAATAAACTTAATGAGTTAAATGTTGATAACAATAATGTTGAAATAGGTACTCGTTTCTATATATCATCTAAGAATGCTGATATGTCTTTACTTACGGATGAAGATGTTTTGAATGCTAAAATTGGGGAACATTATATAATCAATTATACTTCTATTGTTTCCTTTATTACTTTAGGATTTTTGGCACTCTTATTTATTAGCTTTTCATTTGATGTAGCAATCCGAAATGTTAAATTGTGCTTTTTGCAAATAATTGCACCAATTCCTATTATTTTGAATATTGAACCCGGTGATACAAAAGGTGATAAGAGATCATTAAATTGGTGGGTTAAAGAATGTTTAAGAACATATGTTGATTTATTTATTCGTGTTGCAACAGTTTATTTTGGTGTGTTTTTAATAAATATTTTATTCACTGGTAATTCAATTCTTGGTTCAAATAATGTATCTCCTTGGTTTCAAATATTTATGATTCTTGGTATTTTGTTATTTGTTAAACAAGTACCTGAAATGATTGGCAAAGCATTTGGTATTGATGTTAAAGGTCAATTTAGTTTAAATCCTTTAAGAAGATTAAGAGAGAATAAATTAACTGGTACTTTAATTGGAGCAGGTGCTGGTTTAATTGCCGGACATAGCTTAGGTTCTATGATTAGGGGAGGACAAGCTGGTTATAATGGCAGAAGGATTTTGGAAAACATGCATGAACAAGCTGGACGCTCTAGACAAATGCGTGATGCTCGTGCTGCTGGTTCAACTTTTGCTGGAAGAACCTTTGAAAGAATTAATCGTACTTTTGGCACTAATTTAGGAACCAGACGCCATGCGACAACTGCTAGTGTTGCAAGGAGTAATGCCGCAATTGAACAGCGTATTAAGAGATATGAAGCCGAAGAAAAACGTCAAAGTGCACTTGCTTCTAGTATTTCTGCTGTTGAAGAAAGAATGAGAACTAATGTAAGAGAACATCCTAATAGAACGGGGGCTGCTGGTGATAGATATACCGAACTTAACACTGCTATTGAACAAGCAAATGCAATGCCTGTTACGGCTAATGCTCAACTTTCTGCTCGAATAGATAGTGCAAGAGCACGATTGAATGGTCTAACTGTTAGTCAGGATTTACTTGATCAACAGAGTAATTTGGAAAAACAGCATAAGGCTCTTGCTGGTAGCGATTTTCAAAAAAGTGCCGATTTGAAAAATCAACTTGATGCTGTTACAAATCAAATACAAAGAATTCAAGATGAACGTGCAAATGCAGAAGAGGAACTTAATAGACTTAATGACGAATATATTGGAGATTTGCGACAACAGGAACAGAATAAAGCTAATGCTATTGTTGCTGCAAGAAGAGCACTTGATGACTTTGTAAATGGTACTGGTGATGATAGTTTATTGGGAATGTATGAACACGCAATGAATACTGATCCGAACTTTGAACGTGATAATACTTTAGAAAATTTACTTGCTGAAGCTAGAGAACAGGCGCATGCTAATGGACTAGAACTTGGTGATACTGTTGCTGATAGACATACTCAAATGGGTGCTGCTAAAGGTCAAGCAAGTCAACTTCGTACTCGAATTATCCAGGATAATGCTACTATACGTGAAAGTGGTGAAGTAGAGTTTGGACGTGGAGATAATAGAACCAATACTACTAGTAGGGATATTGCCGATGCTAATGCTCGTGCTATTGGCGGTCCAGGTGGAAGACATTAATAAAAAGGGAGATATAAAATATGAATGGATTTTTAATACCTGCCAATTCAAAAAAATCAATGCTTATATTTGGTCTATTTAATGGCTTTGATTTAATAGTTTTGGCAATAGGAATTGTAATAACAATAATATTATTATTGACACTTAACTTATCTGATATTGGGCCAACTGTTCTTGCAGTTACTCCTGGTGCAATTGCCATAATACTTGTATTCCCAGTTGCCCATTATCACAATGTTATGACTATAATAATATCAATATATAGATTCTTTACAAGCAGAGAAAAATTTATATGGAGAGGATGGTGTTTTAGTGAAGAATTTAAAGAATTTAGCGAAGAAACCGGAACCGAAGGTACAAAGTAAGTATACTGAAAGTTTTGTACCAATCAAAAGTATAGCAAATGGTATGATTGTACTTGACGATAACGTTAAAGTAACAGGTCTTAAGATTCAACCAAAAAATATATTTATTTTGGATTCTTCTTCACAAGATGCTGTTATCTCAAATTTAAGAAATGTTTATAATGTTATTAACTATGAGTTTTGGTTAATAATAGCTGGAAGACCAGTTGATATAAATGTTTATTTATCACAATTACAAATAGCATTTAATTCAACACCAGATCAAAAAATTAAAAAAATGATTATGGAAGATATAAACAAAGCTAATATGTTTATGTCAAATGGAGTAGTAGATACTGAATTCTATTTACTATTTAAAGATAAAGATAATGATGTCTTACAAAAGAGATTAAGAGTTTTAATTAATCAATTTGCATCTGCTGGTTTAAATACTAGTCAAACTACAAATGATGACTTAAGAGTACTTTTAGATAATTTCCTAAATGCAGGAATGCGTACTGAAGCTGGGACGGTGATGAGTTAATGGAATTAAAAAGTCAACTTGCTCCTAAAGGATTAGAATTTAAGAGTGCAGAATTAATTATAAGTGATAAATATGCAACAATTCTTTCAGTTGTTTCTTATCCAAAATTTATTAATCCTGGGTTCTTATCAAATTTAACAAGTATGTCTGGAATTAAAATTGCAATTAAACATATACCATTACCATTTAGTGTAATATCTAAAATGTTAAATAAAGAAATTGCAGATTTAAAAGTAAGATATCAAGATGAAAGAGATAAAACATTACAAGAAAGAATAAGACAAGACTATGAATCACTTGAATATTTTATTACAATGCTTGCAGCTAATCAGTCTGCTATATTTGATTTTCAAATGCATATAATGGTTACTGCAGATACACAAGATGAATTAATTGCTAAAAAATTACAAGTAAAAAACTATTTGGAAGCAATGCAATTATCTGCTGTACCATTAAGATTTGAACAAGAAAGTGTATTTAAGTCAATGATACCTATATATCCTAAACAAGCTGTAGAAGATAGAATTGGTACACCAATTCCTTCTCCTACACTTGCTGCTATGTATCCTTTTATATTTGACAGTATAAAAGATCCAGGAATGTCAACACTTCTTGGTGTAGATTTTTCTGGAGGTGTAGTACTATTCAATCAGTTCTTGTATCAAATAAAAAAAGAACATAATAGAAACAATGCTAATATGATTATATTAGGTACTTCAGGTTCTGGTAAATCAACTGCTGCTAAGTTACTACTTCGTGCAAATATAAGAAATGGTCACCAAGTTGTTGTTATCGATCCAGAAGGTGAACTTGAAGAAATGACTAATTTATATGGTGGAGATTTTATTGACCTTGGAAAAGGTGGTCAATATGGTATGATAAATCCACTAGAAATAGTACTTGATAGTGATGAAGATGAGTTAAAAGAAGGATTAGGTTATACTGTTTTAACTAGATCATTACAAACACAAAAAGCTTTTATAAAATATTATGATCCAAGTATCGAAGAAGATGTATTAACACTTTATAGCGAAATGATACAAGAAACATATAGAAGATTCGGAATTGATTTTGATACCGATTTTACGAAAATAAAATCAGAAGATTACCCAACTTTTAGAGATGTTTATGCTACTGTTAGAGGTAAAATTTTATCAATGCCAGATAGATCACATGAAAAAGATATTCTAGAAAGATTGGAATTAAAAATAAGACCTATTGTTAAAGAGTTAAAATATTATTTTGATGGACATACAACAATAAAACCAAATAGTAGTTTTATAGTATTTAATATAAGAGAACTTATGAATTCTGATAGCAACATCAGAAATGCATTATTCTTTAATATCTTAAAATATGCTTGGAGTTTAACACTTGATAAAAGTGTAAATACTGTTCTAGCAGTTGATGAAGCCCATGTATTGTTAGGCGGAAATAATGCTTTAGGTGCTGAGTTCTTAGCACAAGTACAAAGAAGAAGCCGTAAATATAATACAGGTACCATTATAATAACTCAACAACCAAGTGATTTCTGTGCTCCTGATGTGTTAATGCATGGTAAAGCTATATTCGATAATGCTTCATATTACTTAGTAATGGGATTAAAGAAACAAGCTGTTGAAGATTTAGGTTATTTGATAGATTTAAATGATAATGAAAGGGAAGGTATTAAGAGGTATAACCAAGGTGAAGGTTTACTTGTATGTGGAAGTAGAAGAATGCAAATTAATGTTGTACTTACTGATGCCGAGCTTGATTCATTTGGAAGTGGTGGAGGACTATAGAAATATAGTTCTTTTTAATTTGACTAATATTGATTAATATGATACGATTTATACAACTTAAGGGGGTATATAATATGTTTAAATTAATTGGAGGAATTTTTAAAATACTTTGGGCGATTGTTAAAATTACTGGTATAGCATTAGGTAAAGTTGTTAAATTTTATTTTGCTGCTGTATTTGCGACTTGTAAATTTTTAGGTACAGCTACTATTTCTGATCCTGTTATTGCGGCTGCATGCGAGGTTGCTGTTTATGCTGTTTATTTTGGAGCCTTTATGACTATACCAGAACTTATAATATATAATGCTTATAAATTAACTAAAGAATATAGAAATTTGAAAACTGAAGAAGAAAAAAAAGAGTATTTAAGTAGTCATGTACACTTTTCTTTAAAATTATTTTTTGCCATAAAAAATAAGCTTTCAAAAAATAATGCTTATAGTGATGCCAATGTTCAAGAAACTATGACTACTCGTTTATCTGATGAAATAATTGAAGATTTACAAGAAGAACCTGTACTTGATGAGTGTAAAAATGATGAGATAACTGTAGAAAATACAATTTTAAATGGCAATGAAAAAAATATAAATTCTGAAAATCTTGATGAAAAAAACATTAATGAACCAATCGATAATGTTGAAATTATTGATGAGAGTGAAAATACTATAAATACTCCAAATGTAAATGAGAATCCAAATGTAATTTTATTACCTGAAGCTAAATCAAATATAAAATTATTTTATACTTCAAATATATTTGGTAATACTTTAAGAAAAGGTGTTGTTGTTAGAAGAAATGTATTAGATGATAAGCAACCATTTTTAGTTGATTTTACTACAAATCCACCAAAAGAAGTATTTACTGGTTCTCCGTGCAGTGATATTACTTTGTCTAAAAATGTAAATGGTAAAAAAGTTGAAATGATTTTAGATAACCCTGAATTATTAAATAATCCAAAATTATATGAAGAATTATCAAGAGAAGAATTAGAAAATTTAAAGGCAACATTAATGAATGATATAAATTATCAATTTGCCTTAGAAAGTTTCTTTAC
>CAKPJE010000020.1 GCA_934162555.1 uncultured Bacilli bacterium
TTATTTTTTTTATTTTTTAGTAATACATGTATGTATGTATTAGTGCTTTCATGTTATCAACATTCTTTCTATTTTTTTACTTTTTATTAACAATTACTATATACATTATACAATATATTTTCTCTAAATTCAAGAAAAAAAGAACTAATGTTCTTTAAAATTTCCATATATCATCATCTGATGTACTATTAGCATTATCAGTATTAACACTTGGGTTAGGAATATTTACTTCACCAACATTACTTTCTGATTGTACTTCAGGAATCGGAATATCAAATTGAATATTATTTGCTTCAACAGGTTCTTCTTTTACTTCTGGTTCTTCATCAATTATATCTAATGTTTCAGTTACATCATTTACATCAGGTTCAATTGGAGCATTCATAACACTTTCAATCGAAAAAGCTGGTTCTGGAGTTTCTACCTTAGGCATTTCAACAGCAGGCATCTCTACTTTTGGTTCTTCTTTTACCTCAGTAGGAACAGTTGGTTCCTCTAAAACAACTGGTTCTGTTACCTCCTCAACCTTAATTTCCTCTATATTTTCTTCTGGTTTAGTTGGTTCTTCTACCTTTTCCTCTTTAACTGGCTCTTTTTTTACAAATAGTAATAAAAGTGCGGTTACAATTAATACTCCACCAACCACTATAAACCAAATATAATTATTTGAAACAAATTCTATTACCTTTTCCATTATATCCTCCTATCTTATATAACTAGAATATCACAATTTACAAATATATTCAATAAATTTTATTAAATTGGTATCAAAATTATTCTTCTAAATAATTTTCTCCCTTAAACGGTTCTGTTTTTAATAAACCCTCATAGTTTTTTTGACGCATAACTTCATAAATACCTATCGCTACACAATTTGATAAATTAAGAGCCCTAACACCATCAGTAGCCGGAATTCTTATACACCTATCTAGATGATGCTTTAATATTTCTTTAGGGATACCAGTACTTTCTTTACCAAAGATCAAATAAATATTTTTATCATTTCTATAGTCAAAGTCAGAATGTGGTTTCTTACCATACCTAGTAAAAAAATACATCTCACCAGAATTTTTACTCAAAAAATCATCAAAATTCTCATATATCGTATATTTACACTCATTTACATAATTAACACCACTTCTTTTTAAATGGGCTTCATCCATATAAAAACCAAGCGGTTTTATTAAATGAAGATGAGAATTTGTTGCAACACACGTCCTCATTATATTACCAGTATTTTGGGGTATTTCTGGTTCAAATAGTACTACATTTATCACATTATCGTCTCCTCTTTGTCTAAATCCTCAAGTAATACTAAAGGTAAAGTTAAACCATCTTCAATAGCAATCGATTTAAAATTATTTCTAAAAGCATCTAACTCTTTTATTATTGTTGCTGGATAAATACGTTTACTAGTTTTGATTGCATTATAAACATCTAAAACATTAACCTCTTTCCTATTTTCAAAAACCGCATTAGAAAAAGCAGCTGATAAAACAGAAAATGCAACATCGGGATACATAGCTGCTAAACCATATACTCTCTTATGTTCAGTTGTCGCTGATACAATAGCCGTTAATAATTTTTTTACAACATAATCATTATATTTGAATTTAGCTCCTGTTTTATACTCAATTCTAGGTAATGACTTAAAAAGAATTTCAACCGTTGTTTTTTCATCTGGTTCAGGAACATCTATGCGTTCAAATCTTCTTAAGAAAGCTCTATCTCTTACAATATATGTTTCATATTCAATAGTAGTAGTTGCACCAATAGCTTTAATATCTCCTCTATCTAGAGCTGGCTTTAAAATATTTGCTAAATCCATTGGACCATCTGTTTTACCACCTATTAAAGTATGGACTTCATCTATAAAAAGAATAGTTTTTTTAACATGTTTTAATTCTCTCATCAATAAACTTATTGCCATTTCTTCCTTGTTATCAATAATAATTTTACCTACTAATGATGTTGAGTTTATTTTAACAACACGGTAACCTTTTATAGCATCTGGTACTTTGTCTTGTTGAATTAAATAAGCTAGTCCTTCTACTATTGCTGTTTTACCAATACCAGCTTTACCTATTAAAAGTCCTGATTTGTCAGGTGTTAGTAAAATAAGTATTAATTTTCTAATTTCTTCATCACGAGCAATAGCAGGATTAGTTATGTATTTTTTAGCTGTTAAATCTTCACCATAAGTTTTTAAAACACTAAAACCTTCATTTTCTTCATTTACTTCAATTAATTCTACATCATCCATTTTATTCCTCCACTTTTCTATTACTTTTAAAAAATTCATATATTTTTTCATCTGTTAAATTATTTGATAATCTATTCTTTAAAACACCTTTTTCAATTATTACTATTGAAGGAGTATCTAAATATCCTCCACCAAAAAATTGAGTTTCAATTACTATTTTTTCATTTTCATTTAATTTATTTACATCCATATAATATATATTTATTTTATTTTTTTGAGTGATTTTTTCAATATTCTCACAATCATTATTACAAAGTGCTAGAGTATAACTATCATAACTATTCATTTTTTTATAAAGCTCGCTATAATTTATGGAACTCTTTTGACATCCACAAAGTAATAATAAAAGAATTAATAATAATATTTTTTTCACTTTATCTACCTCATAATAATTATATAATATTAAAGAAAAAAAAGGAAGTCCTTTTTTAATTTTTATGTACTATTAATTGATTTGGTAAAAGATAGATATTTTGGTTTTCAAGTGGATTAGATACACCTAGGATATTTAATACTTTGTTTAAATTTTCACCCTCTGATGTAATATAAAATCTAACATTATCATTGGGGACAACAATTATTTCACCTGGATAAATATAATCATCATCAAAACCATTTAATAATTTTAATTGATCTGCTGTTGTATTATATTTTTTTGCAATTTCGTATAAATTATCGCCTTTTACAATTGTATAATTTTTAAAATTACCATCACCAGTTGGGATTATTATTTGGTCACCATATTTTATTGTATGGATATCAGAAAAACCATTTATTTTTCTTAAATCTTCTGTTTTAATTCCTAAACTTTGTGCGATTGAGTCCAAAGTATCATTCATACCAACTGTATAAATTCTATAAATAAAAATCACCTCATATCATTATATGAGGTTTTTTAATATTTGTTAATGGATTGCTTTAGTTATAAATTGATTATTGCGGTAAGTTATTTCTATTAAGGTCTGACCATCAATATAACCACCATTTAAAGGATCTTTTAATTCTTCAGTTAATCCTTCTGTTATCAAGTCATCTAAAACAATATAGCATACTTCGCCTTCAGATGGGACTTTAGTACAGCAATTTTCACTTTTTAAATTACAGGTAGAGCTTGGTGTAATTTCATCAAGTAAATGTTTCTGACAAAATGATTTAGTTGTTTCTTCTATAGTTTCATATTGAAGTTCTAATGATCTTTTTCTTGATGCTTTTATTGAATTATTAATACTTACAACACCTATACCAGCAAGGATGGCAAGTACAACGATAACTGCAAGGAGTTCAACTAAAGTATATCCCTTATTATTCATATTTCACCTTCTAATCTAATCTTTTTAAAACAAAATATTTACAATTAAATGGACAATTTTCTTCAAGATATTTTTTTAAATTATCAATATCATTTATTGGTTTATATATATCGTTTGTTTTATCACAGAAGCCTTTTAATCTTAATTTATCATATGACCAATCTCCCACTATGTAGTCATAAGGAATAAAATAATCTGTTATTTTATTTTGGGCTTCTTCTAATTCAAAGCCATCTTTATATTCTTCAACCAATTCATATTCTATTTCATTAAATTTGTATTTTTTCATTAAAATGCACCTACTATTTCTTTATATTTTACTAGTTTACTTGCTGCACCCCATGCATTCCATGTCATTACACCACCTGTTAAATTATTATCAGTTAAAGCTTTCATTTGTAATTTTATGTAGTTGATGTCGCAATTGACGGTTGGATTCCAATATGGGACATTATAAGCTGTTACCCAAGTTCGCACAACTGCTGGACTAGTTGTTTCTTTTTGTCTTGCTGCTGCTGAAGAAGCCCAGTTATACATTACATTATAAGGATTACTCCATGTATCATAAGTACTTCCAAAATGATCTGTATAAGGCATTGAACTTATAGCATCTACAACATTACTTATTGATGCCCAGTATTGTCCGTAACCCGGGATATATGAAGCTGATGATTCACCAAAAACATCGGCTGAAACATATACTCCTAATTGGTGCAACTCATCTACTGCATAAATTAAGAAATTTTGGATTCCTTGTGATTTTGTTTCATTATATTTATTTTTTAATTCTTCATTTGAAAGCCATGGTGCGGTTTCTGGGAATCTTACATAATCATACTGGATTTCATTGAAACCAAATAAATTAACAGCTTCTTTTGCTAGTTCTACTTTATATTCCCATACTTTTCTTGAGAATACACTTGGCCAGTATTCTCCTCCATAGTAGTATATTTTACCTTTTCTACTTAAAGCATCTTCTTGATTAGCAAGAGCAAATGCTCCATCTTTAAAGGCACATATTCTTCCTATTACATAAAAACCATTATCTTTTAATTTTTGAATTGCTTTCTTATAGTCTTCGGCTCTATAATAACCGATATCTTTTGGTGAATAAATTTTTGCCACTTCTGATACATATGCTAATTGACCATCTTTTATGTCAACAACAAAGGCATTTACACCAGTATTTTTAGCAACATTTATAAATGAATCTACACTTCCTATATCACCAATTGAAAGATAAAAAGCGTTTACTACTTTTGGCATAACATTATTTTCAAAATTACCTTTTTCTCTTGGATAATAATCTAGAGAACCAGCACTTTCAGTTTTGTCATAATAATTTGTTCTGCTTAAATGTTTTTCATAACTACCATTATCATAATTAACAAGAGCGGTTTTTTCATCATCTACTAAGTATTTTTGATAAACATAACCTTCTATATTGTTATATTTAATTTTATATTTATTTACTTCTCCATGTTCTAACTTATCAAAACCAATAACTTCTAGTTTAGTACCTTTAGGAGCATAACTTTCTATTTTACTTGAAGTATCATCTTTGTAAATAGTAACTGGTGTTCTAACATATTTTTCTTTTTCAAGGATAACATTTTTATAATCTTCTGTAACATTATAGTCTAGTATATATAAATCTTTATTTGCAAGTTTGTAATATTTGTCATTTATTTTTTTATCTTGATATTTAATTTTTTCGCCTCTTGTTATTTCTTCTTTTTCATTAAATTCACTATCGTATAATTTTACAGTTCTATTTTCACTTGCTACATAACCTTCTTTAGTATTTAAGATTTCTTTTTGGCAAAGAGTTACAAGTTTTTTGGCAACAAAGGCAAGTGTGAATGCTAGTCCAAAAAATATTATAAATGCGAATAAGATTCGACATATTCTTAGTTTTCTTTTTTTCATTTTCCACCTACTTTACTAAGACATTTTTAGCTTTCCAATTTTCAGGTCTATTAGTATTATTGGAGCCAAAAATCCACGCTTGTTCAACGGATGATTTTACATATATAGTTGATTCATTATTGATGTTCATAAATAAATTATTTGTATTTATGTTTTCAAATTTAAAGGTACTTAGATCAATAGTGTTTAGACTAGTAGAATTCATGAACATTCCTTCAATATTTTCTATATTTTGGGTATTAAAATTACTTAAGTCCAAACTTTCAAGATTTGGGTTATTTGCAAACATATAACTCATATTTTTAGTATATTTTGTATTTATATTAGCGAAATTAACATTTTTTAAATTTTCAAAGTTATTAAACATATAGGATGAATCTATTGGGAGGTAAATTTCCATATCTGATATTATTTGTAAATCATATTTGTCATCTAATTTTATTAAATTAGCATATACTTTACCTACTTCGTTTGATATGTCAAAACATAAATCTTGGCATATAAAATTATTATTTTTTATAAAATCAATATTTTCAATATATGGTCTATATTCATCACTCCAAAAATATTCTTTTGTACTGGCCTTATTAACCATTGTTTCAATCATAGATGAATTTTTAGTTTCTAGTTTTATATTGCCATTATATTTTTTACCATCATTTTTATAATAAACTACAAATTCTTCTACTAATGGTGTATCGTATATTTTATATATTGCATCTATTTTTTCTGTATATTTACTATCAGAATAAATATTTAATCCTTCTTGTAAATTTGAAAATTCTATTTTATAAATTCCTGCTTTATTTGTATTTATTTTAATATTTATTTTTCCTTTTTCGCCTTGATTTATAGTATAATTTTGACCATTTTTATAAGTTATAATATTGTCTTTAACTAAGACTTCAATATTTTTATCAATTAATTTATCTTTTAGTCCAAATAAGACTCCTATCATCATTAAAATAAGTCCTATTAGTGTTAATGTTTTTGATTCTTTTTTCATTCTTTTCACCTAGTATAATTATATAATTTTTTTTATAATTTGTATAGTACTAAAATTCAAATACTATTTTTTTATTTTCATCAAATTTTAAATAAGCATCAAATGGTTTACCATTTTTAGAAATAAAGCCTGTTATTTTGTTTGTTTTTCCGTTTTCTAATAATATTTTAGCATTTTCTAATGATATAACTTTTTTACATATGATGCCACTTATTCTAAAGGAACAATTTATGTAATTTTTACAACCATATCCGTATCTATTTTTGATAACTTCATCACCACATAGTGGACATTTTCCAACTATATCACCAAAGAAACCATTGTCTTCTTTACTATTTTTTGAATCAAATACTTCTTTTATTTCTTTGCATGCTAAATTAACAGCATCGTTTATTTTTATTTCTTCATGGTATACTTTTTTTAAGGCTTTTCCGAGTTCACTTGTTTTATATTTATCCATTGATATATTCATGGTTTTAAGTGATTCTATTAGATATTCCCCTTTTGGTGAAATATAATAGGTATCTTTTTTTAATTCAATGTAACCACTTTTTTTAGCATTGTCTATAATTCCTGTTCTTGTTGCTTCTGTTCCGAGTTCTAAGCCTTCAAATATTGCTTTATAGTCTTCTGTATCGTCTTCGTTACTTGCTTTCTCATCTTTGAATGGATTTTTTAAATAATTATTTAATGTTTCTATTGTATAGTGTTTTGGTGCACTTGTTTCTTTTTGTACTTCTTTAAAATTTATATTTACTTTATCTCCTATATTTAAGTTTGGTAATATTTTATCTTTTGCTGTATAGTCATCATATTTGGTCCAACCTTTTTCTAGGATTGTTGATCCTTTTAGAGTAAATGTTTCTTTATCGCCTAAATTAACTGTTATTTCACATTTATTGATAATGGCATCTTCACTACAGAAGACTGCTAAAAATCTTTTGAATACGGTTAGATATACTGTTAAATCATCATCTTTTAAAGCTCCTTTTTTGGGTATTTTGTATGTTGGTGTTAAAGCTGAATGGGATTCTATTTTAGAGTCATCAAAGATTGTTTTTTTATTTTTAAATTCAACATTATAACCCATATTTTTAATATTGTTTATTATTTGTTTGAATTTATCCATTTCTGCTGTTGCTAGGTACTCACTATTGGTACGAGGATATGTTAAATAACCTTCCTCATATAGTTTTTGGACTATACTTAAACTTTTATCCATGGACATTTTGTATTTTTTTCCGAGTACATTTTGAAGTTTTGATAGTGAGTATAATTTACCTGGTGATAGGGTATCTTTTTTTATTTTTTTATCTTTTACGATTGCTTCTAAACTATTGTATTCTTTACATAGATTTATAGCTTTTTCTTTTTCGTTTTTATTAAATTTTATTTTACTATTTAGTTCTACTATTTCACCATTTGTTTCTTCTTTACTTGAAATACCATAGTAGATATCTGGTACAAAATTTTTTATTTGCATATCTCTATCATATATTGCTTTTACTATTGGGACAATTACTCTTCCTACTCTTAATAATGTACCTGTTTTTAGAGTTGCAAATCTTGTTAGATTAACTCCATATAACCAGTCAATATAGGTTCTGGCAAATCCTTCGTTTGCTAAATTGTTATAAAAGTTTTCATCTTTCATTTCTGATAGAGCTTTTTTAACGGTTTCTGGTGTTTGATCTGGGAGCCATAATCTATAGAATGGTTTGTTTTCTTTTAAAGCATTACTTACACATAGTCTTATTATTATTTCCCCTTCTCTATCAGCATCGCCGGCATTTACAATTTTTTCGACATCGGTTCTATTACATAGTGTTTTGATTAGATTAAATTGTTTTTGGATTCCTGAATCATCACTTTTTAGTTTAAATTTAAATTGTTCTGGGAAGCATGGTAAGTTGGATAGGCGCCACTTAGGGTTTTTATCTTCTAAATAGTCTTCAATATCACATAATGAAAAAAGATGGCCAAATGCCCACGATACTATATAGCCACATCCTTCAAAATAACCGTTTAATTTTTTCATTTCTCCAATTCCTGCTACTATATTTCGTGCTAGACTTGGTTTTTCTGCAATTATTAATACCATATTTCAAACTCCTTTTAAGATTATATCATTTTTATTTAAAAAGAAAAAGCGTTTTGTGCTTTTTCCTTATAACATTTTCTTTAAGAACTGACCTGTATAACTTTCTTTAACTTGCGCAACTTCTTCTGGTGTACCTTGAGCTACGATTGTTCCACCTTTTTCGCCACCTTCTGGGCCTAAATCAATTATATGGTCTGCTACTTTTATAACATCTAAATTGTGTTCAATTACAATTACTGTATCACCATTATCTACTATTCTATTTAGTATTACTAGTAATTTTTTGATGTCTTCTGAATGTAAACCTGTTGTTGGTTCATCTAGTATAAATAAACTTTTTCCTGTTGCTTTTTTTTGTAGTTCTTTTGCTAGTTTTACTCTTCCTGCTTCGCCTCCTGATAGAGTTGGAGCGCTTTGTCCTAGTTTTACATATGATAGACCTACATCCATTAGCATTTGCAACTTGTTTTTTACTTTTGGGATATTTTCAAAGAATTCTAGTGCTTCTTCAACACGCATTTCTAGGACATCATATATTGATTTTCCTTTATATTTTATTTCTAGAGTTTCTCTATTGTATCTTGTTCCCCCACATACTTCACATGGGACATAAACGTCTGGTAAGAAGTGCATTTCTATTTTTTTAACGCCATCGCCCCAACATGCTTCACATCTTCCACCTTTTACGTTAAATGAGAATCTACCTTTATCATATCCTCTTATTTTGGCTTCTTTTGTTTCTGTGAATACATCTCTTATGTCATCAAATACTCCTGTATATGTTGCTGGATTGCTTCGTGGTGTTCTGCCGATTGGTGCTTGGGAAATGTCTATTACTTTGTCTATATTTTCTAAACCTAGTATTTTTTTAAATTTACCTGGTTTTATTTTTGATTTATATATATTACTGTATACTGCTTTGTATAGAATTTCATTTATTAATGAACTTTTACCTGATCCTGATACTCCTGTTATGCATATAAATTTCCCAAGGGGGAATTTAACGTTTACATTTTTTAAGTTGTTTTCACTTGCGCCTTTTATTTCTAGATATAGTCCGTTTCCTTTTCTTCTTGTTTTTGGGACTTCTATTTTTCTTTTACCTGATAGGTATGCTCCTGTTATACTGTTTTCGTTTTTCATGACTTCTTGTGGTGTTCCTTGGGCGACTATATTACCGCCATGGATTCCTGCTCCTGGGCCAATATCAACTAGGTAATCACATGCTAGCATTGTGTCGGTGTCGTGTTCAACTACGATTAGGGTATTTCCTAAATCTCTCATTTCTAGCATACTATTTATTAGTCTTTGGTTATCACGTTGATGGAGACCGATTGATGGCTCGTCTAGAACGTATAATACTCCTGTTAGTCTTGATCCGATTTGGGTTGCTAGACGAATTCTTTGAGCTTCACCACCCGATAATGTATAGGCACTTCGTGCTAGTGTTAAGTAGTCTAGTCCTACATTTACTAAGAATGTTAGTCTTGATAATATTTCTTTTATTAGAAGACGGGCAATTTCTTCTTTTTCCTTACTTAATTTTAGATTTTCTAAGAATGTTTTTAGTTCATCTATGCTTAAGCATGTTAGTTCATAGATGTTTTTTTTGTTTATTTTTACTGATAGTACGGAATCATCTAATCTTGCTCCATGACATTTTGGACATTCTAATTCGGTCATAAATTGTTCAATCCAGTTTCTTATCCAGTCACTTTTTGTTTCGATGTATCTTCTTTCTAGGTTTGTAATGATTCCTTCATATTTTTCTTTTGCATATCTTACATTTCCGTTTTTTGCTATGTATTTAACGTCTATTTCATCTTTTGATCCATAGAATATTATATCTAGTTCACTTTTTTTAAGATCTTTTAATTTTTTTGATAGATCGATATTGTATTTTTTCGCGCATGCTTCTAGTTGAGTAAAGAATATGTTTGAGTCCTCACTGTTTAATGGTATAATTGCTCCTTCGTAAATGCTTAGGTTATAGTCTGATACTATTAGATCGGGATCTATTTTTTGTTTTATTCCTAAACCTTTACATTCTGGGCATGAACCGTATGGGGCATTGAAACTGAACATACGGGGCTCAAGTTCTGGTAAACTGAAATCACAGTCTGGGCAGGCATAGGCTTCACTCATTACTATCATTTCGTGACCAATATAGTCTATACATACTTTCCCTTTACTTAGTTTACTTGCATTTTCGATTGATTCGTATAATCTACTTCTGATACCATCTTTTATAATTAGTCTATCTACTACTACAAAGATGGTATGTTTTTTATTTTTGTCTAGTTCAATGTTTTCACTTAAATCATAGTCTTCATCATCTACTACTACTCTTATGTAACCGTCTTTTCTTAGTTTATCAAATAAATCTGCTTGGGTTCCTTTTTCGCCATATACTACGGGACTTAGTACACGGATTTTGCTATTTTCTTCTAAGTTCATTATTTGGTTTGTCATTTCTTCAATGCTTTGACTTGTTATTGGTTTATTGTGAACTGGACAGTATGGTACACCTACTCTTGCATATAGTAGTCTTAGGTAATCATATATTTCTGTTACTGTTCCGACTGTACTCCTTGGATTTTTATTGGTTGTTTTTTGGTCGATTGCAATTGCTGGACTTAATCCTTCGATACTGTCAACGTCTGGTTTTTCTGAACCCCCTAAGAATTGTCTTGCATAGGCGCTTAAAGATTCTATGTATCTTCTTTCTCCTTCAGCATATATTGTGTCAAATGCTAGACTGCTTTTTCCTGATCCTGATACTCCTGTCATTACTATGAATTTGTTTTTTGGTAGTTCAAGATCTATATTTTTTAAGTTATTTTCTCTTGCTCCTTTAATTATAATTTTATCCATTTTATCACCAACTTCTATAGTATTATACCAAATTTTTTAATATTTTAAACAAAAAATTTAATAAATTGTATATAAAAAAATTAGGTCTATTTTTATTTGTGGTGTATACTTTCTTCGTTTGTTCCTACAAAGAGGCAAGTTTTATTATATTTATATCATAGAAAAATCAAGATTGCTCTTGATTTTGGATCTTTTGGATGTTTTCAACTGATAAACCAGATACTCTTGAGATAATATCATAAGGTAATTTTTCTTTTAACATATTTTTAACTGTTAAAATATTGTTTTCTCTTTTACCTTTAGCCATTTCTTGAGCACTTATCTCTTTTCTAAGTTCCCTAGCCATTTTTCTTTTTTCAATCTTTAATTCTTCATAGTATGCTTGTCTATTTAGCTCTTCAAATGCTGCTTCTTCTTCTGGTGTTAGTTTAAAATTATCTAATATAAATTGCATCATCCCACCTAACCTTTCTCTTAATCTTTTGTCATCGACCTTTTTTATAAGTTCTCTCATGTCTTCTGTTTTTTCCATCATTAACATCGCAAATATTAACTCATGGTTTTTTTAAGCTATCTCCATTATAATATCTTTTTAGATATTTTGCAAGTGGTATAACATAGATTTTTCTTGTGTCAGTCATTATATCATTTCCAAACTTCCACATTCCTGGATCAATACTATAAGTATCTCTTATGTTTAAATTAATCTGAGATACATAAGCATTTTTTAAAACATCTATGTTTTCTCCTTTTTTTAATACTAAACTAGTACTTCTTTCTAAATACATTAAATTTCTTAATTTGATTGTATTATAATGGCTACTATTTAGTTCTATATTAGTTAAATATC
>CAKPJE010000021.1 GCA_934162555.1 uncultured Bacilli bacterium
CTATAGATGAATTAAAAGAAAAAATAAAATTTATTACTAAAACTAAAAACTAATATTCAATTTATAATTCAAATATGTTATAATTTAAAAGAAAGGAGTAGATCATATGGGAATTTTTGAATATGTAAGAGAATTAATAACATCAGAATCATCATTAACAGCTTCATTTGTATGGTTAATAATGGCAATTTTAATCGCACTAATCGGAGGAATTACTCTATACTTTGTTTTTGAAGATAGAGAAACATATAAAAAACTTAATGGTAAAACTAAAAAATTAGTTGAATTTTTAACATTCAAAAGAAATATACTAATGCCAATGTTAAAAATATCTTATTTGGTATCAACAATATTTGTAACACTATATTCATTTTTACTAATCAAATTAAGTGTTTTTGCATTCTTAATGACTCTAATATTTGGTAACCTTGCCATAAGAATAAGCTATGAAATGATTATGTTATTTGTTAATTTAGCTAAAAATGTTAAAGAAATTAGGAAAGGAATAAAGAAATAGGACTCTATTTCTTTTTGGAAACATGAAAGAATTAGAAACAGAAAGATTACTTTTAAGAAACATAGAACTATCTGATTCCGAGGAAATGTTTAAAAATTGGTGCAATGATCCCGAAGTATGTAAATATTTACCATGGAATATACATGGCAATATAGAAGTTACCAAAGAACTTGTTAATTTATGGGTAAATGAATATAAGTATGAAGATACATATAGATGGATGGTTGTATTAAAAGAAACAAACGAATGCTTAGGAACAATCGATATAGTAAAACAAGATAAAATTAATAAAGTATATGAAATAGGGTATTGTTATAAAAAAAATGCTTGGGGCCATGGTTATGGAACTGAATGCTTAAAAAGAGTTATCAAATTTTTGTTTGAAGACATAAATGCTGAATTAGTGTGTGCAAAACATTATGAAAATAATATAGGAAGTTATAAAGTAATGGAAAAAGCTGGAATGAAAGTAGAAGCAGTATTAAGAAACAGAATAATATTTGAAGGAAAAAGGATTGGTGAAGTATACCATTCAATAACCAAAAAAGAAAATGAGGAAAATTTATGACAATAATTATACCTGCCTATAATCCGGATAATCATTTATTAAATGTAGTAAAAGAACTAAAAGATTATAACATTATAGTAGTAGATGACGGTAGTGCATCAAAAGAAATATTTGAAAAGTTAAAAAATGTAACTCTTTTAAAACATGATATCAATATGGGAAAAGGTAAAGCCATGAAAACAGCTATGGAATATGTATATAAAAATAATTTAGATGATGGTATTATATTTGTTGATGCTGATGGCCAACATAAAACAAAAGACATAAAAAAAATAATAAATATTTTTAATAGAAATAAAGATTCTTTAGTTTTAGGAGTACGAACATTTAGTAAAGATGTACCATTTAAATCAAGAATGGGAAATAAAATAACCAAATATTTATTTCGCCTATTTACAGGCAAAAATATTACCGATACTCAAACAGGACTTAGAGCAATAGGCACTAAATATATTCCTTATCTATTAGAAATAGAAGGAAATAGATATGAATATGAAATGAACGTTTTATTATCAGTAGTCTCTAAAAAAATAAATATAATAGAAGTCCCAATTGAAACAGTTTACGAAGATGAAAAAAATTCTACATCGCATTTTAAAGTAATTAGAGATTCTTTTTTAATCTATAAAAACTTTTTAAAATTTATATTATCAGGTATTATATGCTTTTTAATTGATTATATAAGTTTTATATTATTAATTAAAATATTTAAAAATACCCCAACTAACATTTTCATATGTAATTTACTAGCCCGCATAATAAGTGGAACATGTAATTATAATATAAACAAAAACTTTGTTTTTAACTCAAAAAATAAAAGTTTAAAAGAGTATATAATGTTATGTACGGGAGTAATTTTAATAAATAGTTTTATCTTAAACATATTTATTAGCAAACTAAAAATAAACATTTATTTATCAAAAATTCTTATAGAATTAATATTATTTATAATTAATTTTATAATTCAAAACAATGTTATATTTAAAGAAAAAAGGAGGAAAATATGACACTAGTTATAATGGCAGCCGGTATGGGAAGTAGGTTTGGCGGCCTAAAACAAATTGAACCTATGGATGAGTATGGTAATTTCATAATTGATTATTCAATATATGATGCTTTAAAAGCTGGATATGATAAAGTTGTATTCATAATTAAAAAAGAAAACTATGATATATTTAGAGAAACAATAGGTAAAAGAATTGAAGACAAAATAAAAGTAGAATATGTTTTTCAAGAACTAACAACTTTACCAGATGGATATTCTGTTCCTGAAGGAAGAGAAAAACCATGGGGTACAGCACATGCTATATTGTGTGCCAAAGACAAAGTAAATGAACCATTTACAATTATAAATTCGGATGATTTTTATGGTTTAGATGCTTATAAAAGAGCAAGTGAATTTATTAAAAAGAATGTTAATAATTATGCTATGACAGGTTATAAAGTAAAAAATACTATAACTGAAAATGGAAATGTTAAAAGAGGAGTATGTGATATTGAAAATGGTTTTGTTACCAAATTAACAGAATCAGAAATTGAATATAAAAATGGTAAATATATTGCACGTCCACTTGATGGTAGTAATCCTTTTGAAATTGAAGGAGATACAATTGTTTCTATGAATATGTTTACATTTACTCCAAGAATTTTTGATTATTTAAAAAAAGAATTCCCTAAATTTTTAGAAAATAATATTTCAAACCTAAAAAGTGAATTTTTAATTCCGGAATTAGTTTTTAGACAAATGAAAGAAGAAAATGTTAAAGTAGAAGCTATAAATACAAGTGCTAAATGGTTAGGTGTAACTTATAAAGAAGATAAAGAAAATGTTGTTAAAAGTTTAAAAAAACTTGTAGATAATGGTGAATATAAGGAAGGACTATGGTAGTCTTTCCTTTACTTTTTTAATAAAATAATATATAATGATTATGGTGAGAGAATGAAAAAGGTATTTTCAGTATTATTAAGTATTGTATTTAGTATAGTAATAATACTATTTATAGCAGGTATATCATTAAGAGAATATAATATAAACGATTTTAACAATATGATTATGTTAATAAATAATGACTTAAATATAAAATTAATAGATAATTTGGATATTATATATAAACAAGAATTTATGAATATAAGTTTTATAATATTTACTATAATATTTATACTAATCTGTTTAGTAAATATAAAAAATAAATTTTATAATTCGTTAAAATATACTGGATCATCTATGATAATAAGTGGAGCATTTATGCTAATAGGAGGACTTTTTTTTGATAAAATCACACCATCATTAGATAAAAATGTTGCCATTATTTTAAATAGTAATCGTTTAGGATTTTTAAAGTCTTTGGATCATAAATGTTTAATATTTTTAATGTCAGGTTTTATACTAATTATTCTATATTCTATTATAGATACTTTATACGAAAAGAATAAAAATAAAAAATTAATAGAAAGTAATGTAGAAATTATTGAAGAATGACAACCTTGAAAAAAAGGCGTAAACAGAGTATAATATAAAAAGCGGTGAGAAAATGAAAAAAGTTAAATATATATTAATTGGTATATTTACTCTATTATTAGCAAGTATACCATTTGTAAGTAAGAGTATGCCATCATCTAGAAACCCTTATACATACTACCGAGTTTATTATGATGGAGAATTACTTGGTACAATAAAATCAGAACAAGAATTATTAGATTATATAAACAATAACAATCAAGAATATAAAGATAAATATGGTATTACGACTGTATATAAACCAAATGATTTATTGATAAAAACATATAAAACATATGAAAGTATAGTTGATGATACTTTAGATATTTATAAAAAAATAGAGAATCTTGCAAGTTTTACTTTAAAAGGTTATGAGTTTTCTATTATAAATGGCGAAAATACAGATGTATTATATGTTCTAGATGAAAAAGTTTTTAATGATGCAATTGAAACTGTTATGAAAACATTTGTTGATAATAAAGAATATGATAATTATAAAAAAGGAATTAATAGTGAAGCAAGTAGAATAGATAATATATATGTTAAAGAAAATATAAATTATCGTGAGGTTTATATTCCTATAAATGAAAAAATATATACTGATCCAGTTGATTTAGCTTCTCATTTATTATATGGCGATGAACCAAATATAAAAAAATATAAAGTAAAATTAGGGGATACAATAGAAAGTGTTTCCTTTGCAAATGAGATAAGTACAGGGGACTTTTTGATTGCCAATCCTGAATATAGTAGTGCGAATAACCTACTAGCAGTTGGCTCAAGTGTTACAATTAAACCTTTAAAACCATCTATAAATGTTGTTGTTGAAAAGGTAGAAACTACTGAAGATGCAAAAGAGTTTAAAGTAGAAACAACCTATGATGAACAAAAGAATCAACAATATTATAGGGTGCTTAGAAAAGGCGAAAATGGTTATGAAAGGGTAACTAGAAGGATTGAAACAATTAATGGTGTCGATACTTATGCATTAACATTATCAAAAGAAGAATTAAAGCCATCAATTTCGCAAATTGATGTTAAGGGAAGTAAGATTGTTTCTCGTGTTGGTGGTTATAACTGGGGCTGGCCTACAGAAAGTGGTTATTATATAAGTGATAGATATAGATATCGTTATAATCCAGTTTATGGTTATTATGAACATCATACAGGATTAGATATTACAGGTACTGGTTGCTATTCAGAAATATATGCTGCTAATAATGGCGAAGTTATAATGTCTACTAATGTGGATAATGGTGGTTATGGTAAATTTGCAGTTATCAATCACCACAATGGTTATAGTACCTTATATGGCCATATGGTAAAAGTTGTTGTAAATGTTGGTGATGTCGTTGAAAAAGGCCAATTAATTGGTTATATGGGATCAACTGGTATATCAACAGGATGTCATTTGCACTTTGAAGTATGGAGTGGATATCCTTGGGGTAATGGTTATAGATTGAATCCTAATGTTATATCAACTTATAATAGGTAAATAGAATTTCTATTTATCTTTTTTAGTAGTTATATAAAGAATATATCATTGTTTTTAAGTATTTAATAATGTATAATTTCAAAATTGCCCAACAAAAAAGCAAAAATATTGGAATTTAAAAAATAAAAAATCAGTTTCAAATGAAATTGATTTTTATTTTCCTAAAAGCCATAATATGTTATAATTAATATAGAAAGTAAAAGGAGAAATTATGAAGTACGGATTAACAAGTAAAGAAGTCGAACAAAGAAAAGAACAAAACCTTGTAAATACTGATGAAAGTGTCAAAACTAAAAGTATAAAAAAAATAATCTTAGATAACTCTTTAAATATAT
Organism: uncultured Bacilli bacterium; assembly: GCA_934162555.1. GTDB lineage: Bacteria > Bacillota_I > Bacilli_A > RF39 > UBA660 > CAG-884. The sequence continues at coordinate 5,413 of CAKPJE010000021.1, forward strand.
TTAACATTGTAAATGCTTCCTTTGGAATTATCATTATAATATCAGGAATCATCTTTAAAATATATTGGTTAGACATAATAAAAAGTATAACCTTTATGTTTATAATGATAATAAATACAGTTATAAGCATATGTCAAGAAATATCAAGTAAATTAATTGTTGACAAACTATCTATAATAAGTAAATCACCAGTTTTAAGTATAAGAGATGGAAAAGAAGAATACATAAATGTAAACGATATTGTTTTAGATGATGCTTTGAAATTTAAAATAGGCAATCAAGTAGTTGTAGACAGTATAGTTTTAGACGGCATAGCAGAAGTAAATGAATCATTTATAACAGGTGAATCTAAAACAGTAATTAAAAGAAAAAATGATAAAATATTATCAGGATCATTTATTGTAAGTGGTGAAGTAATAGTAAAAGTATTAACAGTCGGAAAAGACACCTACACATCTAAAATAACAGCATCAACCAAAAAGAAAAATAAAATAAACTCTTGCTTAATGGACTCCTTAAATTTTATAATTAAAAACATATCAAAAATTATTGTACCAATAGGAATAATAATGTTTATAAAACAATACAGTCTTCAATCAAACGATCTTTATAATGCCATCATAAGAACTGTTGCATCCATGGTAATGATGATACCAGAAGGATTAGTCTTATTAACAAGTACCGTACTTGCAGTAAGTGTAATAAGGTTAAGTAAAGTAAAAGTTTTAGTCCAAGAATTATACTGTATAGAAACACTAGCAAGAGTTGATACACTATGCTTAGATAAAACAGGAACACTAACAGAAGGCATAATGGAAGTATATGACTGCATAAAAAAAGATGACATAAACATAGAAGAAATATTAAGATCATTTTCTATGAATCTAGTTCATAATAATACACTTGAAGCAATGAATAAAAAATATGGTAATAAAGGTATAAAAGCAAATAAAAAAGAAGAATTTTCATCAAGTAAAAAATTCTCCATGATAAATTATAATAATTATGATTATTTTTTAGGCGCTCCAGAAATTTTATTTCCTGAAATAAATGTATCAGAATATTCCGACTATAGAGTATTAGCTTTAGGATCTAAAAAAGAAAATGAACAAGAATTAAAATTAGGTGCTTTAATATTATTACAAGACAAAATAAGAAATAAAGCCAAAGAAACACTAGAATATTTTAAATCACAAGGTGTTGATGTTAAAATAATATCTGGTGATAGTACTGAAACACTTGTTAAAATTGCCCAAAGACTAGATATAAAAATAAATGGTTATGTTGATATGAGTAAAATTGATGTAATCGATGACGAAATAATTAAAAATACTATATTTGGTAGAGTAAGTCCATTTCAAAAAAAAGAATTAGTTGAAAGAATGAAATTAAATGGTCATACTGTTGCTATGACTGGAGATGGCGTAAATGATGTACTAGCGCTTAAAGAAGCGGACTGTAGTATTGCAATCGCAAACGGTTCAGATGCTGCTAAAGCTGTTTCAAGACTTGTTTTATTAGATAGTAACTTTGATAGTATCCCAAGTATTGTTTATGAAGGAAGAAGAACCATAAATAATATAACAAGAAGTGCAACTCTTTTTCTATCTAAAACAGGTTATGCTATATTATTTACACTAGTTTATTTAATACTAAAAGTAAGTTATCCATTTGAGCCAGTCCAAATATCTCTAATCAGTTCACTTACAATCGGTATTCCTTCATTTGTACTAGCACTTGAAGATAATAAAGATAGAGTAAAAGGGGATTTTTTAAAAAACGTCTTATATAAATCTGTTCCCGTAAGTGTAACATCTGTTATAAGTGTATTAATTGTAGAAATAATTGGTTCACTCTTTAACCTTTCACAAATGGAAAAATCGACAATTGATGTATTTTTAATTGAATTTATAGGCTTTATGCTAATATTTAAATTATCAATACCATTTAATAAAATGCGCAAAATACTATTTTATTTTTGTATAATTTGTTTTATAATATGTGTAGTATTTTTAAGAGATTTTTATTCACTTGCAGTACTAAAAGGAGAATTAATATTAATAACATTTGTTTTAATGGCACTAAGTATATATATATTAATGTTTTTCTATAAAATATTTAATAAATTAATAGATAAATGGGAGGCAAAAAAATGAAATCAGGATTTGTTGGAATAATAGGAAGAAGTAATGTTGGAAAATCAACACTAATAAATAATTTAGTTGGTAGGAAAGTTGCAATAACATCAGATAAAGTCCAAACAACAAGAAATGTAATTCAAGGAATATATAATGATTCCGAAAGTCAAATAGTATTTGTAGATACACCAGGAATTCATAAACCAACACATAAATTAGGTAATTATTTAAATAAAGAAGCATACTTCAGTATTGAAGATGTTGATGTTATTTTGTTTGTTGTTGATGGAAGTGTAAACATAGGTCCAGGGGATAAGTTTGTTATTGAAAAACTAAAATCTGTTAAAAAAGATGTTATTTTAGTTATTAATAAAATAGATAAAATGACAAATGAATATATAATGAAAAAAATATTAGAATATAAAGAGTTATATGATTTTAAAGAAATAGTACCTGTAAGTGCATTAAAAAATAAGAATAAGGATGAATTAATTAAAGTAATTAAATTGTATTTAAAAGATAATATTAAATATTATGATGATGAAACTTTTACAAATAAACCAGTTCAGTTTTTAGTTAGTGAACTTATAAGAGAAAAAATATTTAATTTAACAAGAGAAGAAAGACCCCATTCTGTAACAGTAGTAATAGAACAAATGAAAAGAAATAAAGGTAAACTAATAATAAATGCTATGATTGTTGTTGATAGAGATGCTGTTAAAAAAATAATTGTAGGTCATAATGGTTTTATGATTAAACAAATTGGTATTGAAGCAAGACAAGATATTGAAGAATTATTGGGTGAAAAAATATATTTAGAACTATTTGTTAAAACAATTGATTCATGGCGTGATATTGATAAATATATAAAAGAATTTGGTTATAATGAAATAGATGAATAAAATATAAAAAAGTAATCATAATCTATATTAGGTGAGAATATGAAAGATATGTTATGGTTACTTTTTAAAAATACTGGTAAGATAGAATATTTTATGAAGTATAAGGAGTTAGAGCATGAACGAAGTAGAGGGAATAATAGTAAATGAAATAGACTATAGAGATAAAAGTAAAATTATTTCTGTTCTAACAAGTAAAGGTTTAATAGGAATGATAGCAAAAGGATGTAAAAGTCCTAAAAGTATGCTTAGATCTTGCACTGATAAATTAACATATGGTAAATTTTATATAAGGTATAAAGAAAATAAATTGTCATTTTTAAATAGTTTTGACAGTTATTCAAGTTTTAAAAATATTAAAAAAGATTTTGATAAGTTAGGTTTTACTATGTACTTATTAAATTTAAGTTATCAGGTCGCAAAAGAAAATTTTAAGGAAAACATTTATTATAATTTAATTGATGCCTTAAAAAAAATAGAAGATGGTATTAATCCTTTAGTAATGACAAATATACTAGAACTAAAATTTTTGACATATTTAGGTGTTGAACCAATTTTAGATAAATGTTCTGTTTGTATGAATCAAAATAATATAATTGGTTTATCAACTAGTAAAGGTGGGTTAGTATGCTCAAATTGTTTTCAAAATGATATGCTAGTAGATGAGAAGGTAATAAAATTAATTAGATTATATTATTATATTGATATTAAAAAAATAGATGGATTTAATGTTGATAAAAAGATTGTAAATGAAATTAATAGATTTATAGATGATTATTATGAAAGATATACAGGATTATATCTAAATGGTAAAAAAATAATAAGCGATATATTTAATAAAAATTAGGATACACGAAAGTGTATTTTTTAATAAATTTTAATTTTTTTTTATTAGTATGTTTAAACATCGCTATATATTGGTTTTGTAAATTATTTTAAGAGAAAGTTTTTAAGTTGTGTATAAAGTCAGACATATGCTATAATAGTTAAAAGAGAGGTATAAATATATGACTTATTTAATTATTGGTGGACTAGGTTTTATTGGATATAATTTAGCAGAAGAATTATTAAAAGATAACAACAAAGTTATTGTTATTGATAATATAAGCTATGATTCATATTATCCTTATGATTCAAACTTAAAAAAAATAAAGAAAAAACACATTATTACTAATGATAATTATATATTTTATAAAAAAAATATCTGTAAAGATTCCTTAGATGATGTATTTGTTCAAAAAATTGATTATGCCATTTTTTTAGCAGATATGACACACGACTATTATTCAATACTAAAAAATGATTTTACTTTATTAAATATTGGATTAAAAAAAGTACTTAAATATGTTCAAGAGAAAAAAATAAAATTCATTCTAGGTTCTTCTTCATGGATATATGATAATCTAAATAAAAAAATATTAAAAGAAGAAATAATAAAAGATAATTTAACAGATTATGGTAGAGCAATTAGAGTTAATGAAGAAATTGTTTTGAATAGTAAAATTAAAGCTATTATATTAAGAATGGGAATTGCTTATGGAAAGGATATGCTCTCAAATAATTTTTTGTATGAAATATTAGATAAGTTATATTCTGGAGAAAGATTACTTGGCTATGAATGTGATGTAGAGGTACCTAAAGACTATATTTATATTAAAGATGTGATATACTGTATTAAGAAATCATTTGAATATTTTAATTCTATTAATAATACGGAAATTATTAATGTTAGTAGCGCTAAATCTACTACTACTAATACATTAATAAATAATATTTTATTATATTTAAATAGTCGTTTAAAAAATTATGGCTATAAAATAGATGAATATGACTTTCCTTTAAATAAAACAGATTATATGAGATTAGATATTAGTAAAGCAAGAAAAAATTTAAAATTTAAGCCATCTATTGATATTGATGTTGGAATAATTGATTTAATAAATTATTATGAATCTATTAATTATGTTAATGTTAAATTAACTAAAAAACTTAAATTAAAAATTGATAAAATGGGTTATTGCGAATTAAAAAAAGAAGCATACAAATATTTAAAATGTTCTTTAACTAATGAAGAAGTTATTAATTATATAGATTATAGAATTTATTTGTTGTATTATTCTTTAAATGATATATCAACTAATAAAATTATGGATTTAAGTAATACTGAATTATTAGAACTTAAGGAAGATTTAATGCACAGAAACTATAAAAAAGTTGAAAATAATTTTCAATTATTTAATAGAAAAGTATATGAAACATCCGATGATAGCAAGAAAGTAATTGATTTTATTGACAAAATACTTGATGATTGCTAATGTACTGATTGTTTTAGGAGGGGAAATGATGGAAGAGTATGGTATTTTGTTTTTTAATAGCTCAATAAATGCTTTGTTGAATGAATACTATAGATTTTTATTATTTTTTTTGATACAATTTAATTAGTTTTATTAATGAAAAAGGAGTCAAAAGGAAATGAGTAAAAGAGTAGAAATAGAACAAAAATTTTATTGTAGTAATCAAAATGAATTACTTAAACTTGTTGATAAAAACAAATTACAAATAAAATGTGAAAAAAATGAAATTGATGAGTATTTTACTGATATAAATAGTACCTTTATAAAAAATAGAACATGTCTAAGAATAAGGAAAACTAATAATGAATTTTTAGAATTAACATTTAAAGGAAAATCAAAAGAACTAACAAATAATTATGCTAAAATTGAAAACAATATTGAACTAAATATTTCAAACTATGATAGTATTGTTGGTTTGTTGTACTCCCTTGGTTATTTTAGTTATTCGGTTGTTGATAAAAAAAGAATAACATATACTAAAAAAGTGGATGATTTTGAATACAACATAATGATTGATTTTATAGAAAATTTAGGATCATTTGTTGAATTTGAACTTTTATATTATGGTAATGATAAACCTATAGAATATTTACAAGAAAAGTTGAGTGATTTTGTAGAAAAATTTAATTGTTTACATTTTGAAAGTGCTAATTTACCATACCGAGATTTCGTAGCCAATAAAACATACATTAATATTCTTCCGCAGAATAAATTAACTACAATATTATTTGACCTTGATGGAACTTTAATCAACAGTGAAAAAAAGTTCTTTGAGAGTTTTAGAAGTGTATTACTTTCTAGATATAATTATAATATAAGTTATAATGAATATGAAGAAAATGAGCTTAAACAAAATGCCAATTTAATAAAAAAACTAAAAGATAATGGTGTAATTAATCAAAATGAATCTGATGAAATAATAATGAAAAATGTTTACATGGAATATGAAAAAAAGTTTTTAGAATTATTAGATGAAAATGAAGTTGTACTAAATTTTGAATTATTGAAGAGATTAAAAAATAAAGGATTAAGATTGGCACTAGTTAGTACTAGTAGAAAAAAGTTTATTAATATATTACTTCAAAAATTGAAAATAGAGGATTTGTTTGAACTTATAATATCAAGAGAAGATGTAGTAAACCTAAAACCAGCGCCAGACGCATACTTACTGGCTCTACAAAAATTAAATATTTCTAGTGATTGTTGTATCTCTTTTGAAGATTCTGAAAGAGGAATCATAGCATCTAAAAAAGCAAATATTAAAACTATACAAGTAAATGATTATAAAGAAAATAAAAGTAATGAAAAATTAAGTAGAACTTTACTTGCAATTATTAATTATATAGGGGAATAATCTATGAACATAATAAAGAGCAAAATACATAAAATGTTTTATAAAAAAAATAAAATTGACTGATGCATATAAAAAATTAAAATAAGCATTTAAAAAATAAAGCAATAAAAACTTTATTTTTTTTCTATTAAATGCTATAAT
>CAKPJE010000022.1 GCA_934162555.1 uncultured Bacilli bacterium
ATAGTATGTCAAGTGATGAAAAGAAAAAAGCTGAAGAAGAAGCAAAAAATAAAGTTGCTGAAATTATAAAAATGTTAGATGAAGGAAAAGATTTTGCTGAATTAGCAATAGAATATTCTTCTGATGGTACAGCTAAAGATGGTGGCTTATTAGATGCTTTCACAAATGAAGATGTTGATGCTGATTTCTGGAAAGCTGCAAAAGAATTAGAAGTTGGCAAATACTCAAAAGAACCAGTTAAAAGTAAATATGGTTATCATGTAATTTTGAAAGAAAAAGTTATTGCTAAAGATTCACTTGAAGATATGAAAGATACAATCAAAAATAAAATTGCTGAAAACAAACTAGATGATGATAAAGATTTATTAAATTCAACATGGTTTAAAATCAGAAAAGAATACAAAATTGATATAACTGATTCTGATTTAAAATATCTATATGATTTAAATAAATCACAATACGAAAAATAGTTCAATTTAATGAACTATTTTTTTATTTATTTCTTCTCTAGAAAATCCAAGAGAATATAATTTTTGTTCTACAATTCTATTAAGATCATAACCAGTATATTTCTTACTATACTTTTGATATATTTTATCATACATTGCGTCAATATTACCATTAACATTTATATTATTTAAAACATCATATATCATATCTTTAGGATAACCTAAAATAGTTAATTCCCCTAAAAGTTTTTGTTTTAAAACATTACCAGCATATTTTGTTTTCGTTTTTATTTTTTTATCTATTATTTTTTTTATTTTCTCATAAAAGACATTTAAATCTATCTTATTTATTGCTTCATCTATTGTCAAGGCATCAACCTTTATTTTTTCAAGTTCTTGTTTAATTTTGTAAGGACCTAAATTAGTAAGATTAATTTTATCATTTATGAAAGCTGATGCAAGTATAGTATCATTTATTAAATTAAGTTCTTTTAATTTAAGAATTAAATTATCTTTTTCAATCGAAAGTAATAAAAATTTGTCCAAGTACTTTCTTACTTCATACTCACTTCTTAATTTTTTTCCAATATAAGAAATACTAGAATAAAGAGCATCATAATATATATTTTCTTTTATTATCTTGTCAATTAAATCATCAGATAAATCTTTTTTATACAAAATATTGTATTTTAAAATAATATCATCATAGGTTACAACTGGTTCTCTATCTTCAAATTCTATTTTATATTTATTTTTTATTTTTTTAATTTTCATATACTACCTTTGAAAAAAAGATTTAATTTTCGTTAATTGTAATTAAATCTTGTGCAACTTCTTCTAAAGCCCTACCTATATTTTTCTTTGATTTATATTCATTTTCCTTCAATTGGTAATGGCAAGTCTTTTCCATTTCTTTTACTCTTTTTGATACTAAATTAACAAGTAGATATTTTGATCCTACCTTAACTAATAGTTTATCTATTGATGGATATATCATACTTTCTCCTCCTTAAATTTAGAATACAACATACTTTAAAAATATGCAAGTAAAATGATATTTTTTGACATTTTTTGACACTATTTAATTATCTCATAAATAAGTTTTTCTTCTTTTTTTGTCTGACTTATCGTAAAAATTCCACCTAGTTCTTTAAAACTAATGTCTTTATCGCCTAAGTATATACGCATTAATTCATCATTTGGCTTAACAAAATCGCCAACTTTTACAGAAAGATTAATACCAACTTCATGGTTAATTGGATCATTTTTTTCAAGACGACCTCCACCCATTTTTTTAACAAGTTCTCCTAATTTCAAAGCATTAATTGAACTTATATATCCTTCTTTATCTGTTTTAATACTAAATATTCTTTTTGTTAAATTAATACTGTTTATATCGCCACCTTGATATTTAACCATTTCTAAAAATTTATTATATGCTTCTTTGTTATTGATTTTTTCATCAATTTTAGCATAAGCATCTTCTATGCTAATATTTTCATTTGCCATCAATATTTCTGATACTAGCACTTTTACTAAGTCCATCAAATCTTTTGGACCCTTACCATTTAAAGCATCAATTGCTTCTAAAACTTCATTACTATTACCAATTGCTAAACCTAAAGGTTCATCCATATTAGTAAGCACGCAAATAATTTTTCTTTGATAACTATGGCCAATTTTTATCATCAATTCAGCAAGAGTTCTTGCATCTTCAATATTTTTTAATAAGGCACCATTACCAACTTTAACATCAATAACAATTGTTGATGCACCAGATGCTATTTTTTTGGACATTATAGATGATGCAATAAGTGGTATTGATGAAACAGTTGAAGTAACATCTCTTAAAGCATAAATCTTTTTATCAGCTAGTACTAAATTTTTAGTTTGACTAATTACAGCTAAACCTATTGAATTAATTTCCTCTTCTACCTTTTCAAAAGGTTCTTCTACTTGATATCCTTGTATTGCTTCTAATTTATCAATAGTTCCACCAGTAAAACCTAAACCTCTGCCACTCATTTTTAAAACTTTGTAGCCTAGTGTAGCAAGAAGAGGCGCAAGTACTAAAGTTGTTTTGTCCCCCACTCCTCCAGTAGAGTGTTTGTCAACAATTACACCTTTTATATTTGAAGTATCAATTACCTCACCACTTTTAATAAAGCTATCTGTTAAATTAATAGTTTCTTCTTCATTCATACCATTCAAACAAATTGCCATTAAAAGAGCACTCATTTGGTAATCAGGTATATTACCACTTGTATATTCTTTAACTACATATTCAATTTCTTCTTTTGTTAAGCTTTCGCCTAATCTTTTTTTATCAATTATGTCTAACATTTTATCATCCTCAAGAATATTATAGCACATTTTGGTGGTTTATGATTAACTTAATTTTCTAGCAATTAATTCTACAGTTCTTCTTGGGTCTTCAATAAGCATCGAATATACTTGTTTTCTACATCTAAGTTCTTTTAAAATTTTAACTTCTTGCTTTGATATTCTAAAAGTGTACTCCTCGCCCTTTTCTCTTGCTTCATACTCTAGGCCTAACAAATAATTTGGATTAGTACCTAACTTCTCTGCAATAAATAGAAGTTGGTCAACAGTTGGCTTTTTTACACCATGTTCATAATACATAATCATAGTTGCTGATACACCTAACATATCTCCAAATTGTTTTTGTGTCATATTCCTTTTCATTCTTTCTTCTTTCATTCTTGTTCCAAACAACATATAATCACACTCCTTTTCAAGTGTAATTATATCAACTATTAGTTTACATGTTATTTAATTAAACTTTTAGTTATTGTTCTTTCCATCTTTTTGTATTTGCAAGAATGTAACTCTTTCAGCGACTATTTCTGTAATAGTTTTTAAGTTTTCATCATCTTGTTCAACATCTCTTGTTTGAATTCGACCACGAACACCTATTAAATCGCCTTTTCTACAATATTCTGTAGTTCTTTCAGCAACACCACGCCATAAAACACATTTAATAAAATCTGTTTCATATTCACCTTCAGCATTTCTATAACTTCTTGGTACTGCTAACATAACATTTGTAACTTTGTAGCCATTTTCAGTTTCTCTTAATTCTGGATCATTAACTAATCTGCCTACTATTATTGATTGATTTAACATGCTATTTCCTCCTTTCCGCTAACACTATAAACTATTTTGAAAAAGAGTGCAAATGGGACTTTTCCGGAATTGGAGGGTGTTTTGAGGTGAAAAAAAGAAAATTCGCCTTAGACGAATTTCCCGAATTGGAGAGGAAAAATGCTTAACTTTTCCGAAATTACTACTTTTTGCATTTTTTTACTATTTTTGACAATTTAGTGATGATTCGTAGCTTTCGTAGCCATTTTCACCATCTTTTAATGTAAATTTAACAAATGAATCATCATCACATTTATTTAGTTCTTCCATATTATAATCAGCTAATTGGTTTGTTACAGCACTTTTTAACATTCTAACTGTTACATTATACTCATTGATATTTACTACTTCAACAAAATTGTCAAAATAATGAGTGGCATAGCCAACAACAATCTTACTGTCTGTATTATTATTTTTTATTTCTTCCTTTTTATTAGATTTAACATAAAAGCATATTGCAGCAATTAAAATTATTATAAGTACTAGCATATACCAATATTTTTTAATAATTTGCATTCTCTTCACCACCTTCTAGAAAAGTAAAATTACTATCACATATACATATTATACTATCAAAAAAGGAATAGCACAATAGAAGTCTTGAAATTTTATTTTAAAAATAATTTTTTAGAAGTGCATTCAATTCTACAGCATATTCCATTGGTAATTCTTCTCTAAATTTATCAATAAATCCCATTATCAATAATTCTTTTGCTTTTTCTTCATCAATACCTCTACTCATTAAGTAAAATAAATTATCTTTACTTATCTTAGAAACGGTTGCTTCATGTTCTAAAGAAGAAGTACTATTAGAGACTTTATTTGTTGGTATTGTATCGCTTTTAGATTTTTCATCTAATATAATTGTATCACATTTTATATAACTTTTAGAATAATCAGCTTCTTTGGTAATGTTTACGGTTCCTCTATATGTTGCATTTCCACCTTTTGAAGCGATTGATTTACTTATAATGCTACTTTTAGTATATGGTGCAAGATGAATCATTTTTGCACCAGTATCCTGTTCTTGATCTTTTGTTGCTACAGCTATTGAAATACATCTACCTTCAGCATATTTTCCATTTAAAATGCATGATGGGTATTTCATATTAACTTTTGAACCAATATTTCCGTCAATCCATTCCATTAAACCATTTTCAGAAACAATTGCTCTTTTAGTGACTAGATTATATATATTATTTGCCCAATTTTGGATTGTTGTATATCTACATTTTGCATTTTTTCCAACATATATCTCAACAACTGCTGCGTGGAGTGAGTCTGTTGTATATGTTGGTGCCGTACAACCTTCCATATAATGAAGTTCACTATTATCATCCACTATAATTATAGTTCTCTCAAATTGACCCATATTTTTAGTGTTAATTCTAAAATAGCTTTGAAGTGGTCTATCCAGTTTAGTGTTTTTTGGTACATAAATAAATGTGCCCCCACTCCAAACTGCTCCATTTAATGCTGTATATTTATTTTCATCATATTTTACAAGATTATTAAAATATTTTTTAAATAATTCTGGATACATTTTTAATGCTGTATCAGTATCACAAAAAATGACGTTTTTTTTGATTAATTCTTCAAGCATGTTATGATAAATTGCTTCGCTTTCATATTGAGCATGAGCGCCAGCTAGATATTTTTTTTCTGCTTCAGGTAAGCCTATTTTATCAAAGGTCTCCTTAATAGGTGCGGGTAAATCATTCCAATCATTACTTATCCTATCTTGAACTTTTTTATAATAATTAATATCATCAAAATTAAGCTTTAATTCAGGTCCGAAGTTTGGGTTTGATAATTCCTCAAACTTTTCAAATGATTTAATGCGGAAATCTTGCATCCACTTTGGTTCACCTTTTATTTTAGATATCTCTTTTACTTTATCTACTTTAAATTCTTCCATGTTCTTCTAAAATTTTTCTTATTCCCCACCAGGGTAATAAGGCACATTTTTTTCTATTTGGTTGTTTTGAGATATCTTCATATACGGCTGCTTCTTCTAATACTTCTTCGTTATATTTTTTTTCATCTAGCATATTTTCGAAATTAATATACATTTCTTTTGCTTCATCTAATGTCTTTCCAATTAAGGAATCAATCATGATACTAGTAGAGCTTGTACATATGGCACATGCCTCACCATCGAAATGAATATCTTTTATAACATCATTTTCTATTTTAATTTCTAAATTTATTTCATCGATACAACTTTCATTATTCATGTTAATTTTTTCATAAGAATTGTCATTTAACAAACATTTGTTTTTGGGATTTTGGTAATGTTCTAGTATAATGCTTCGTTTTAAATTTGTTTCCATTCGTATCACCTTTTCCTTAACAATTATAATATTTTTTTTATTATTTTGCAAGTAGAAAAAGAAGCCTATTTGGCTTCTACTATCAATTTTATGGCTGTTCTTTCTTCTCCTTCAATCGATATATCAGTAAATGCTGGTATGCACCCAAGATTTTTACCACTTGGTGCGACAAATCCACGAGCAATTGCGATAGCTTTGATAGCTTGATTTAATGCACCTGCTCCAATTGCTTGAATTTCAACATTTCCTTTTTCACGGAAAACGTTTGCAAGGGCTCCAGCAACTGAATTTGGATTTGATTTTGATGAAACTTTTAGTGTCTCCATTTTTTCATTCCTTTCTAATTTCTATTATATGAGGCAAAAGAATGAATATGACATTTCCATAAAATAATTTATTTAATCTTTTTCTTTATGTTTATTTTATTATTAAAAAAACACTTATAAAATCACTAAGTATCTTTCCTAATTACTATCTTGCTATTTCATTACCTATTTTTTGTTCATATTAATATTTTTTTACGTATTCTTGTAATCAATACTGTCTTTTAGTTTTAAATTAGGTTCATTATTACAAAGTATTCCAATTTTATAAAGTATCAAATGTTAAATCATTATATTTGCTATTTGAATTATTATAAAGAGGCTTCTGATTTAAATCTTCAGTCCTTGTATTTTCTATAATGACATTATACTAATTTTATACACCAATGATTTATAAATATAATATTGTTAAAAATGTCTGCTAAAATAAATCGCACATTTAAAAGTTGACAGGAGGTAGAATATGAGAAATGAACTTTTAATTAATGGATTTGAAAATGAAAAAATAATTGCTAATGCTTTAAATAATAAGCGTTTTTGTGAAATCAACCCATTATTTAACGAAATGTTATGTAAGTTATATGGCAATTTAGATGATGATGATTTAATTGAAGCAAAGGTAAATTATGATTTAAAAAAGTATGATTTAGTTATTAAGGTTAGAGATGAGATAAAAAGAATTAGCGTTAAAAAAGGTATTAATAATTCAGTACATGCCGAATCAATAAAAATGTTTGTTGGTTTCCTAAAGCAGTTAAACATAGATATGAATTATATTAATGATTTTTTAGAGTATTTTTATGCTGATGGTACTTTGGACGGAACAGGAAAAAATAGAATGAGTGTCCAAGTATACAAGGAGTTAAACCAAGATAAAATTGATCATTTAAACATTTTATTTAATAGAAAAGATATAGTTGAAAAATGTATTGATAGATTTGTGCTACAGGGGAATAATTCAAAATATAAAATTGATGGTTTAATATACGGGATAAAAAATGACTTCTTATTTTTAACGACTAAAGAAATAGAGGAAATAATTATGTCAAAAACTGAAATGTACTCTACCGGTATCCATTTTGGTCAGTTATTTTGTCAACCGATGACAAGAAATTTAAATAATAACCCTCGTTATGAATGTAAGAGACATGCTGTCCAAATAAAATGGTATTCATTGTTTGATGATATAATTGAATACAAAAATAATATTTTCGAATAATTTTTGGCATTTTTAATACTTTTTTTTGGATTGGGAGGCGGATTCTACCAAAAAATGCTTGACAAGATGCGCGTTATTTGGTATGATTAGTTTGCTTACTTGATTTGCGGGTGTAGTTCAATGGTAGAATCCTAGCCTTCCAAGCTAACTACGTGGGTCCGATTCCCATCACCCGCTCCATTTTTTTTGATTAAAACGGTGAAAATCGTTTTATTATAGATTTAAATTTGCGGATTAGAGTGGCAAAAAAATTAAATCTAGTTGAATTAAGAGTGCTTAACACTCTTTTTTCTTGCGTTAAATCAGTATGACTATATACATCAAGTGTTGTACTTACTTTACTATGTCCTAAACGCTTTGATACCTCATTAATCATAATTCCCTCTTGTAACAATAATGTTGCATGGCTATGTCTAAATTGGTGCAAAGTAATAGGTCTTATATTAGCCTTTTTACAAGCCTTTAACTTATGCCTATTTATTGTTGTTGGCGACAAAGGCTTTTGTCCGCCAAAAACAAACAAATCATCACTTGAATCAGGTTCATAAATTTTTTTCAATTTCAATAAGTCTTTTTCTAAAAAATCATTAATTCTAATAGAACGATTAGAAGAATTAGTTTTCGTTGTTCCTATTTCTCTACAACCATGACTATTAATGGTCTTATTTATTATTAAATATCCATTTTTTATATCTTTAAACTTTAGAGCCATTGCTTCCCCAGGTCTAACACCTGTATAAAATAGTAAACAAAAAAATTGTTTAAAAATTTCATCATCAACACATTTAATAAATTTTTTAAATTCCTTACAATTATAAAAATCTTTTTTATCTTCTTCATATTTTTTTTTAAAACTACCAATATTACTAATTATTTTTTTATCAAAATTATAGAATATACGACAATATTCGAAAAAGCCACTTAAAATATAATAAAGATTTTTGTTATAATTATTAGAAAATCCTAAAGATATGATATACTCTTCCCAACTCAAAATATTTTTACTAGATATATCTTCTAAATACATATCTTTAAAAAAAGGCAATATATGAGAATTAAACTTGTATTTTAGACTGACAAAACTTTGTTCTTTTTGTTTTTTATTAGCATATAGTAAATACTCATTGTAAACATCAAGAAAAAGGTGTTTTTCAGACATCTAGTCCTCCTTTCAATTTTCTTGAATAAAAAGAACAAAACACAACTTAATCATTGGATTTAGGTAATTTTGATATTTCACTTTTAACTAGATCTAATATAATAGGTAAATTATTGATAGTTTCATTTTGGTCTAGAGCAGTATTTAACAAAACGATATAAGCACTAGTAAAATTTAAACCTTTACTATTAGCATAGTCATTAACCCTTTGTATCAAATCAATCGGTAAGTTAATGTTAATTCTTTTTAATTCAGTTTTTTTATTAGTCATCAAATCACACCTTTCATTTTTTATTTTTTATTTTCTAATTTTCTTCATTTTCTTTTTTCTATCTATAAAGCATAAACATGATGACAATATAATGATATCATCAATATGCTTGTGTGTCAATAAAAAAAATAAAATTTAATTATTTTTATTCGATAAATTTTTTTTACACTCGCCGTGTGGGCGTTTTCCTTTCAAAAAATGTGAGATTTTTTTAAAGGAAACAAAGTCCATTATATGACATTAGCAAACATCAATAGACTTTCGCGACATAAAATCACTTCGTTCTTTATTTCACGATTCTATTGACATTTGCATCATGTCAATTGCAAGCATAACAAAATTTACCCTTTTATTTTCTGATTTATTGTTATATAATATAATTAATAAGTTAGTTATATTCAAGAAAAGAAACCGAATTATCATCATAAGGACTGGTATACTCATTGTGATAAATTAAAGTTTTGTCTTGAATTTTTTTTTGAAAAATATTACATTCTTTTTCATCATTAATATCTATATAGCTAGATTTAGGTATAACAAGATTTTGAGAATAAAAAAATCTTCTATAACCAAAAAGTCTGTTATCAATATCTTTAGTCATATATTTTGATATATAACCAATTATTTTTTTTAAATCGCCTTCTAATTGTTCAACACTAGTAAAGCCATTTCTCCAATACTTTATATGCCTATATTTCTCATTATCTTGTTGTAAATATATTAATTTTTCATCATCAATACTAATATTAGTTAATAAATGATAATGTACTGCACCTCTCTTTTGAAACTCTGGGATTGCTATATAAGAAAAATCTTTTTTTATTCTTCGTATTTTATCAATAAAATATGAAAATGACTTATTAGCAATTTTAATATCAGTAATATTTTCTTCAAAAGTTAATGTTATAAATGTTCTCCATATATTCAAATTAGATTTTGCTATTCTTTGACAAGTTAATTTACTTCTAATTATATTTTTCATTTCAATTTTATTATCAATAGAATTTATATTCAAATTATTTTCATTATCATTATTTTTATTCAATATTTTCTTTTTAATTTTTTTTAATTCTAAATCTGATTTATCTTTTTTATATTTAGTATTTTTATAAAAATATACTTGAGTAAAACCTCCACATTCAACAAGTTTAATATTATATTTTTTTCCCAATGTCGGAGTTATGAGCCTACTATCAAGTATATAGTAAGGTAAACCTTCCTTTGTAGGCTCATATTCAAATGGAACATTATTCATAAATATTATGTCTTATAAATATATTATTTTCTTGTTGGGCTAGGTGGCGACTAGCCACAATAAAATAACATCATCAACAGCACTACTAAATCAACTAACTATTCCCATCACCCGCTCCACGGTGATGTAAAGAACTTAGGTTTCCTAAGTTCTTTTTTTCGGACACCCACGTAGTTAGCTTATACCAAGTCAAATTTATAAAGCTTGAGCATTTTAGAATCAAGTATACTTTACAAGTAATCATTCGTCTATATATTTTATTTCCTTTTCTTTCACGAAATTGATATATTTTCTTAGTAGTGTCAACAAATAAATTCCACCTACACATAAAATTATTCCTACCATCATTGATAATACAAATCCTAAAATAGGATGTAATATGAAATTACCTATTCGAAATATGATAAATGACACATTAAATCCAAATATAAAACCAGCTAATTTTATTAATCCTGCTATTGGGATAATCAAACCACACAGGATAAATGTTGGTGCTATAAGTACTAAACAAGGTAATATCAAAAAGTTTATAAAATTACTAATAACATAATAGAATGTAAGCCTTTTCATTTACTTATTTTTATCTACTTTTGAACCAGCGTAAAATTCATTTATAGAAATCGAAAACAAATTACATATCTGTGCAATCAATGAATGATCTGGTAAATTCTTACCATTTTCCCATCTGCTTATACTTTTAACATTGACATTTAATTTACCTACTAATTCTTCTTGTGTTAATTTATTCTCTTTTCTTAGTTTAAATATAAATTTACCAATTTTTTCTTGTTCCATAATTTTCTCATTTCATACGTATTATATATTTATTTTACAACAATTAACAGGACATAAAGTGAGAATTTAATAATTTACATAATTTTATAATAAAACATTAAAACATAAAATATTAACAAATTTAGCAAAGAATATCATAATTTGTATATTTTTTTATTAAAATTTTTATATTTTCAAGCTAAAGAAACAATAATTAGATAAATTTAAAAGTGCTAGAATTTCTAGCACCATCTATATAAAACACACCCTAAGGCATGGGGCGTGCAATAACTTTAATTAAATTGCAAAACCTTTTTCCTTTAACATTATATATTATACTTTTTTCACATTATATTATTCGTAATTTAAGAAGCTATTTTAAAAAAATTTTAAATTAACTATATCTATATACATTTCTTATATTGCTAGACTATATTTAAATCATAATCATGTATAATCAGAAAATCAATTTAATAGCTCAATTGATATTCACATGCCAGTATTCTTTTATCGCTCGAATATTCAATTATATATTTATTGTTTTTCTTACAAACTATAATTCCAATCGTTCTATCTTGAGTTATTTTCTTCAAATTTTTATCTATACAATTCATATATATTTCTATTTGACCAATATGTTCCTTCTTTAGTTCTGTTGTTTTTAATTCTACAACTACATAACAATTAAACTCAATATTAAACAAAAGTAAATCTATATAATTATAATTATTTCCAATTTTAATTTTATATTCATTAGCTATGTAGCAAAATCCACTTCCTAATTCTTGTAAAAAATTTTCAATATCTTCCAAAATTAATTTTTGTAATAC
>CAKPJE010000023.1 GCA_934162555.1 uncultured Bacilli bacterium
CATATAAATATACTTCCTCCAAAATACTTCAAAAGCCTTTTCAGACAGAGCCGATCGCGCTATATTTTCTAACTTTCTTAAGTTTTTAGCCCCTAACATAGCATATAATTTTGCTTTCGGTTCTCTAACACCATAATTATAATATAAATCACAATACTTTTCAATATCAACTGCAAGCATTAAGAATTTATCTGTTACATCCCTATCTAAACTATTATTTCTAATTGTTATTCTTTCTTCTGGTAAAGACTTTTTATTAGACCTAGTATTTAAATTAAGTTGAACAAATTTAAAATTCTTTTTATATTTTTCTCCCTCTTTTATTCTTGAACCAAATACCTTAATTGCATAAAACAATGATTTTTCCATTACATAATTAAACAAACTTCTATTTACTTCTATATCAAGTGTTATATATTCATTAATAAGTAATAATAAATCCAAAGTCATACGATGTTCATTTATTTTCTCTTTTACTTGTTCCCTATCTAAAAATTTTATATCATTGACATCTGTTTCTAATATAGTTTCTAAAAAGTATTTTACAAATTCATCATATTCTGAAAATAATATTTTAAAAGCTGAATCACTAGTAAGAGGAATAAATCTTTTTATTTTTTTCATATTATGTTTCCTTTCTTTTGTGGCTTTAATGCTAACACAAAAAGAAACAGATGTAAAATGGGACTTTTCGGGAATTGGAGGCAAAAAAGTTTAAAAAAAAGGAAATTCGCCTTAGACGAATTTCACCCTATTTTAGTGATTTTACCCTTGAAAAAAGGAAATTGCTACTTTTTTAATTTTTTATTACTTTACATAAAAAGTGTAAAGTATATACTATTCTTCAATTCTTTCGAACAATAATTTCAAATCATTTATCTTTATATTACCACTTATATTCTCTTCTTCCCATTTAAACTCATTAAAACCTAGCATATTCTTAATCTTATTACTAGTTTCTGGTAAAAACGGATTTATTAAATTAGCAATATTAGCAATCATATATATACATGTATAAGTAATATCATTAAATCTGTTTATATCCTCTTTAACAGCAACCCATGGGGTTCTTTCATCATAATATTTGTTACCCAAATTAATATAATCAAATACCTCTTCTAAAGCACTCTTTAATTCAGCTTGCTCAATTAAAGAACCTATTTTTTTATACTTTTCTTCCGTTATTTCCTTTATTCTAGAATCAATATTACCCTCAGTTATAACACCATCAAATTTTTTATAAATAAATGACAAGTTTCTATTAACAAAATTACCTAGAACACCTACTAAAAATTTATTATGAGATTGGATTAAATCATTCTTTGTAAAATTAACATCTTTCTTTTCAGGACCATTTGCTATCATATAATATCTAATTGTTTCAGCACCATACATATCAACCAAATCATTAACAGTAAGTAAATTACCCTTTGATTTACTCATCTTTTCATCATTCATATTAATATATTCACCAGAAACAATATATTCAGGTAAATTATAACCATTCTTCATTGCCATAATTAAAGCAGGATAAATCACTGTATGGAAAGGTATATTATCTTTACCATGAGCATAATAAGAAACTAAATTTGGATCCTTAATAAATTCTTCAAAATTCATATTTTTATCTTCTAAAACCTTTTTACAAGTTGACAAATAACCCATAACAGCTTCAATCCAAACATAAATTCTCTTATCTTCATAACCAGCAATTGGAACCTCTATTCCCCATGATAACTCACGAGTTGCTGCTCTATCAATTAAACCCATTGATAAAAACTTTTTAGTTTCCCCATAAGCATTCTTTCTCCATTTATCTTTATGATCATCAACATACTTATTTATTTCATCTTGAAAAGCTGATAATTTAAAATATAAATGCTTATTTGGTTTAGTAATAGTATTCTCTAAACAATTTTTGCACTTTTTATCTAATACCTCTTTAGCTTCTAAAGTAGTTAAACAATCATCACATTGCTCACCAGTTGCATGACCACCACATTTTGGACATGTACCAATTATATCTCTATCTGATAAAAAAGTATTACACTTTGGACAAAAATCTTCATCTTCTTCTTTTTCATAAATATAACCATTATCATAAATAAGCTTAAATAATTTTTTTACTTCATCTTCATGGTATTTTTCAAAAGTACAGCCATAATAATCATAAGAGAACTCAGCTTTCATAAATGACTTTTTGAATTCTTCATGATAAAAAGATGCAATTTCTTCTGGAGTTTTATTTTCTTTTTTAGCCCTTTGAGTAATTGGTGTACCATGAGAATCAGTACCTGATACATAAACTACATTATCACCATTACCTCTATAATATCTAGCAATAACATCCCCTGGAAGTAAAGCAGATAAATGACCAATATGGAGCAAATAATTAGCATAAGGCCATGCTCCTCCTATTAAAATGTTTCTCTTCATTTAATCATCCCTTTTCTATAATTTTTTTTGGCTACGCACAATACTATATCATAAAATTAAATTTTTTTAAAGTATTTCTTCAAAAAAAAATATATATCTGCTATAATATTTAAGGAGGAAAATTTATGTACATTTTACTATTACCATATTTTTTATATACATATTTAAAAATAATACATGGCATGCATATGCTTCAACAAAACTTTTACAATGAAGGAAATAGATATCTTAACTGGATCATAAAAAATAAGTATAAAAGTATTATAACTCCAGATTTACTGGGATTACTTTTGATTATATTGCCTTTATTTAATAACAATTTATTAAATTTCATAATACTATTTATATTTTATTCTATTTTATTTTTTTATAGATATGATTTAAAAAAGAAAGAACAAGTAAAAAAACCTCTTGTTTATACATTTAGAATAAAAAGATTAATTTTTACAACTATACTATTAAATATTATTATACTTGTTTTTAATTACAAATTAAATAATGGTTATATTTTAATTTGTTCTTTAGTTATTTTGTCTATTTTGGCTTACTATCAAGTATATATTGCTTATTTAATTAATTTACCAATTGAAAAAATAATATATAATCATTATAAAAAGAAAGCTCAAAGAAAATTAAAAGAATTAAATACTATCAATATTGGTATTACAGGTTCTTATGGTAAAACAAGTAGTAAAAATATTTTACATGATATTTTAAGTGTTAAATATAGGACATATGCATCACCTGGAAATTTAAATACACCACTTGGTTTAATGAGAACTATTAATAATTATTTAGATAAATTTGAAGAAGTTTTTATTGCTGAAATGTCAGTTGCTGATAAAAAATCTAATGATGTTAAAAGGTCATGTGATATTGTTAAACCAAAATATGGTATTATTACAAATATAGGGATTGCGCATTTAGAGAGTTTTAAAACTATTGAAAATATCCAAAAAGCAAAATTTGAACTTATTGAAAACTTGCCTAAAGATGGAATTGGTGTTTTAAATGCAGATGATCCTAAACAAACTGAATATAAAATTAAAAACACTTGTAAAATTATATGGATTGGTATTGATAATAAAGCAGATGTATGTGCAACTAATATAAAATACACTTATGAAGGAACTACATTTGATTGTATATTTAAAAAAGAAAATAAAAAAATTACTTTAAAAACTTGTCTATTTGAAAAACCAAACATTTATAATATACTGGCAGCTCTTGCAATTGCACATGAACTTGGACTTTCATATGATGAAATGGTTAAAGGTGTTTTAAATGTAAAACCAATTGAACATAGATTACAGATAAAAAAATTCCCTAATTATACAATTATCGATGATGCATATAATTCTAATCCCGTTGGTTCTAAAATGGCTGTTGATGTTTTAAATTTAATGCCGGGCAGAAAAATAATTGTAACACCTGGTATGATAGAATTAAAAGACAAAGAATATGAAGCAAATTATGAGTTTGGCAAACAAATAAGTGAGGTTGCTGATTATACAATATTGGTTGGTAAAAAGCAAACAAAACCTATTTATGATGGTTTATTAAGTAATAATTATAACAAAAATAAAATATTTATTTTAAATGATGTTAGAGATGCTTTCCCTTTAATTGAAAAATTAAGGGATGATAAAACTTATGTTTTACTTGAAAATGATTTACCTGATTTATTTAATGAAAAAAATGTCAACTAGACATTTTTTTCGTTACATTTTTCCATTTGTTTTAAAACTTTTTTACATGATTCAGCATCATTTGGTCTAGCAACATTTTTACCCTTAGTTAATTGGTATTTTTCTAAACCTTTGCCTAGAATAAATACTAAATCACCTGGTTTAGCATTCATTAAGGCTTTTTTAATAGCTTCATCACGATTAACAATTAATTCATAATTGTTGTTTTTTGTTTCACTTACCATTAAATTAAGAAGCTCATTTGGATCAGAATCTCTTGCATCATCAATTGTAAAATAAGAATAATCAACAGTTTCCGTACAATAGTTAGCCATTTCAATCATTCTTCTCTCATCACGACCACCTGGTGCACCAGTTACAACAATACATCTACCACTAATATTATTTTTCATATAATTATATAAGTTTTTAAAAGCATTAGCTGTATGGGCATAATCAATCATTATATTAAAACCAAAGTTAGTTTTTATTAGTAATTGTCTTGCATCTATTGGTTTTAGGAGTGCTATATTTTTAATAATACTTTTTATATCATAACCTAAATGTTTTAAACATAAAATCGCACTCATTAAATTATAAACATTAAATTCTCCTGATATGTGTGATATAACATGATGATGACCATATATACCATTAATATCAAATTCTAGACGATTATATCTAACTAAAATACGACTTGCATAGATATCAGCTTCACTATCAGTAAGGGAATATGTTACATAATTAGAACAAGCTTCCATAAAATAATTTTTGTAATTATCATCATAATTTATAATACCTATTCCGTCTTTTTTTAATTGTTTAAAACTTATAGCTTTAGCTTTTGCATAATTTTCCATTGTTTTATGAGTATCTAAATGATCTCTTGATAGATTTGTAAAGATTGAAACATCAAAATTAACACAATCTAGTTTTTTGGTTGCTAAGCGCTCCGAAGATGATTCCATAACAACATATTCACATCCTAGGTTTACAAATTCATTTAGAGCATTAAAAAATACATCAGGCATAGGAGTTGTATGGGGATTATCCATTTTGAATTTTTTATATTTTATACCATTTGTTCCTATATAGCCTACTTTTGTATAATTGTTTAATAACTGATAAATTATTTCTGCTACTGTTGTTTTTCCATCTGTACCTGTAACAGATATAATTTTAATTTTATCAAGTGGTTTATCATAAAAATTATTTAAAGCTTCATTATATGTCATTTGGGCATCATCTACTTTTATTACGGGTACACTTGCTGTAATATTTTCTTCTGTTACAATTGCAACTGCTCCATTTTTAATAGCTGATTCTATATAATTATTACCATCATTTGTTAAACCTTTGATTGCAAAAAATATTCCATTTTCTTTTATATTTCTTGAGTCATCATTTAAATTATCAATTTCTAAATCTAAATTTTCTTTTAAATTAATTAATTCATTTATTTTTTTCATTTTTACCTCCCAAAATAGATGTCATACCATACTAGAAATGAATAAATTGTATATATTTTTCTAGCATTATTTTTATTTTTATAGTAATGGTCATCTAATAATTTATTAATTCTTTTTTTATTAAAAAACTCATTTACATATTCTTTATTAAATTCTTTTTTAATAATTTGATAATACTTTTCTTCTTTTAACCAATTTTTAAAGGGGACTAAAAAACCTATTTTTTGTCTTGTACTCCATTTTTCTGGCAATATTTTTTCAGTTGCTTTTCTAAATGCATATTTAGTTGTATTACCATTCAATATATATTTTACACCAATATGAGTACTAAAAGCAAATATTTTTTTATCTAAATAAGGAACTCTTAGTTCTAATGATGATGCCATTGACATTTTGTCGGCTTTTAAGAGAATATCAGATGGTAACCAAAGATGCATGTCTAAGTACATTTTTTTTATGATGTCATCTTTATTTTTTACTTGACTAAATATATTTTGAGTTATTTGTTTGTAGTTTTCTTTGGTTTGATATTTTTTATTTAATATTTTATTTGCTTCTTTATCATCCATGATAAAAGCCTGGCCAATATAGTAATCTTCTAGTTTTGATCCACCTTGTATTAAGAAGTGTTTACCTTTAAAGTTAGGTAAGTTCAAAACAATTTTTTTAATTATGTTTCTGATAATAAATGGGATTTTACGATATATTTTGTATTTATAGTCTTCATTATACCAGTGATAACCACCAAATAATTCATCGGCTCCTTCTCCTGATAGTACGACTTTAACTTCTTTTGATGCTAGTTTTGCTAGATAATATAGTGGTACTGCTGATAAATTGGCATGGGGTTCATCTGAATAATATTGAACTTTGGGTATGGCTTTAAAAAACATATCTGGCGTGATTAATTGATTTTTATTTTGAATATTTAGTATTTTAGAAAATTTTTGAGCTTCTTTTATTTCATTGAAGCCATTTTCTTTAAATCCGACTGTATAGGTGTTTTTAATTTTTGAGAGTGCGACTAGGTAACTTGAATCAATACCACTTGATAGAAACGCTCCTAGTTTAACATCACTTATTTGGTGGTATTTTATACTTTCTTTTGTTAGTTTATTTATATTGTCAATAATATTTTTTAAATTATTATTGTCGTTTTGATAACTAAAATTAAAATATTTATATTTTTTAAAAGTGTTTTTTTCATATATAAAATAATGACCTGGTAATAATTTATAGGTGTTTTTAAAAAATGTTTCTTCTATTGGTGAATATTGAAATGTTAAATAATTTTTGAGAACTTTTTTATTTAATTCTTTATTAAAATTTTTGTTTTTTAGAAAGCTTTTTATTTCTGATCCAAAAATAAAATCTTTATTTTTGAGGTAATAATAAAATGGTTTTATGCCAAATATGTCTCTTGCTCCAAATAGTTTTTTATTTTTTTTATCATATATTATGAAAGCAAACATTCCTCTTAATTTATTTAAAATATTTGGTCCATATTCTATAAATCCGTTTAATAATACTTCGGTATCAGTTTTGGTTTTAAACTTATGGCCAAGTTTTAAAAGTTCTTTTTTTAATTCTAGATAGTTATATATTTCTCCATTAAAGCATATAATATAATTCTTGTCATAACTATATAGAGGTTGGTTTCCATTTTTTATGTCTATTATTGCGAGTCTTCTAAAGCCAAGAGCGATGAAATCATCTATATAAAAGTCTTCACTATCGGGTCCACGATGTTTAATTGTATCGGTCATTTTTTTGATTGTTTTTTTATTTGGTTTATTTATATAGCCTGTAAATCCACACATATTATCACCATTTAAATTTTCTATATTTAATTATGTATTTAAACTTTCGACAAATCAAATATAATTTATGAAAGATGCTTTTATCTTTTTTATAATTAAGAGGATCTACTCTTTTTTTATATAAATTTAAGGCTTCTTTTTTATATTCTTTATTTTTTATATATTTTTTTATAACATATTTAGGAACCATTGATAATAAGATTTTTTTATCTGCGAACTTAAATTCTGATACCTTATTATAATATAAATCATCAATTAGATATTTGATTAAATTATGTCCACTTGCAGATAAGTAATAACTACTTCTTGCTTGTCTTGGGTTAATTTCTAATACTTTAAATGTTTGATCTTTAGGATCATATTTTAGATCAAATTCAGCAAAACCAGTATAGTGTATTTCTTCTAGGAAATTTTTTAATTTATTTATTATTTGGTTTGTATTTTTATATTCATTGTAATTATTTATTAAAACGGTTGCATTTCCAATAGCTGTTGGTCCATGTTCTTGAAGACCTACTTGGGCAAATGAAGCTAAACATGCTTTTCCTTTGGTATTCACGTAAAAAACACTATCAAAGAGGTTTGTATCATCACCCTCTATATATTCTTGAATTATTAGAGTTTCTTTGTAACCTGATTCTTTTATTTGGTTGATGTTTTTTCTTACTTCTTCTATATTATTTAATTTATATACTTTTGCTTGATTTAAAAAATCATGTTTATAATATTCTATACCGTTACTTGGTTTTAAGATTAAGGGATAATTAAAATTTTCTATTTCTAGTTTATCATTTAGATTATATATATAAGTTTTAGGAAATTCTAAATTTTTATATGTTTGATAAAATTTTTCTTTTATTAAAAGATTATTGGTTATTTCATAACTTGGTAAATTAAAAATATAATATTTTTCTAATTCTTTTTTATTTTCTACTACTAATCTTACATAAATATCATGGCATGGTATGAGTAATACTTTTTCTTTATAGTGTTTTTTTGAATATTCTATTAAGATGTCTGAAAAGTATTCTTCTTTTCTTAAGTTATCATTGTATGATATATTTATTATACTTGATTTATACGTAAAGCGCATTTTTTCTTTTCCTAAGACATCAGCTTTTTTACTATATAATTCATGATAACATCTTGCCATATAATATGTATTTATGTCTGATCCTAATAGTAGTATTTTCATATATATTTTCTTTCTATGTTACTATCAATCATTAGTATTGTTTCATAAACACTGGTTTTTAAATCGTGTGCGACTTTTCTTACACTTATTTTATCTCCGATTACAATTACTTTATCTTTTTCTTTTACGTTTTCATCTACTTCTAAGAATGTCATTCCCATACATATATCACCTACTATATTATATAGTTTGCCATTTATTTCCATTCTTGATTTTTTTCTTTTCATGCTTATACCATCGGCATATCCTATGTCTACTACTGCGACAAACATGTCATGAGGGGCTTTATATATTGTTCCGTAACCAATGTATTCATTTTTTTTGACTTTTCTTACAACAAAGACTTCACTTACTAGTTTAAATACTGGTTCGAGTTCTATTTTTTTATAGGGTTCAACTGAACTAATATTTTGTTTTTTTCTTATAATGTCCCATTTTATTTTTCTTAGTTTGTTTTTTAATGTTTTTGGTTCTTCATGCATTACTTCATAACCGTACATTATTATTCCGAGTCTTACACCGTTTGTATATTTTAATTTCTTATGTCTACACATGGTAACACTTTTATCTATATGGACCATTTTTATTTTGTTTAAACTAATATCACTGGTTAATTGTTCAAATTTTTCGACTTGGTTGTCATAACTTTTATCGTATTCACCACTTGTTGCAAAATGCGTGAATATTCCTTCTAAGTAGAGATTTTTGTGTTTTTTTAGATCTTTATAAAAATAATTGACGTCTTCTTTTTTATCTAGACCTAATCTTTTCATTCCGGTGTCTAATTTTAGATGAATGTTTAATTTATATTTTATATCTTTTATTTGATTGTAATAATTTATGGATGGCACTACTATTGAGATATTATTTTTAGAGCATATTTCAAGGTATTTTTTATCAATTGGTTCTAAACATAGTATGCCAATTTGGGTGTCTATTTTTCTTATTTCAAGTGCTTCTTCTAGGTTTGATACTGCTAAATAGTTAATGCCACTATTAATTAGGGTTTTTATGATTCCATAACCATGTCCATAGGCATTTGCTTTTACTATTCCTATATAGTATTTATAGTTATAATTTTTGATTATATTTTTTACGTTTTGTTCTAGTTTTTTTAAATTTATTTCTACATAAGTATTTCTATACATATTATCACCTATATAATTATATATTATTTTATACTTTTTTAAAACTAAAAAACATAAAGTTATATTTTTAATATATTAACTTTATGTTTTTGTTTATTTTGTTTTGTTTGTTCAAAGAGTGCTAGAATATCATAATATGTTTCTTTGTCAATGTCATATTTTGTTAGTTTGGATACTCTTATGTATTGTTCTTTTATGTCTTCTTCATCTAATAATATTAATATTGATTTTAATATACACATTTTGGTGATGTCCGATTCTTTTTGGTCATTATAGCCATCTACTAATAGTTGAGATACAAAATTGTCAAATTCAGTTATTAAAAAGTATTTTTTTATTTCTTCGGTTGAGATTTCTAATTTATTTTCTTCAAATATAAAATTGGTTCTACTATTCATTTTAAATTCATTGGCAATTCCAAATGATTCTATGTCTGGATGGGTAAATAGATTATTGTATTTTACATTGCATAAAGCTGTTTTATTATCTGCTTCTTCAATTTTTTCATCTAAGACTGAGAAGAATATTGTAAATAGTTCATCATCTAGACTTGCTGCAATGCTATAGATTTGTCCTGCCATTGGACCCATGTTTGGTTCTATATCATCTATTTTGTTTTTGATTCTTTTGTTTGTTTTTGCGAGCTTTTTTAATTCTTCTTTGTTTGTTTGATTATAGATTTGTTCTTCCACTTGGAGTGCGATTTTTAGATAATCTATGTTTTGTTTATATTCTGGAGAATTTTTTTGATTTTTTATTTCTAGTTCACATAGTTTATTATATATTGCTTTTATTGATTCTGTTATTTCAATTATTTTTTGCATATTTTCACCTGTTAAGTATATTATATAACTTTTTTTGTTTTTTTTAAACTAATTTCATTTGAATTCCGTCAATTTCTTTACCGTAAAGGCCTGCATATTCAAAGTATTGTGGTTTTTCATTTGCACTTTGTTCTACCCATGGTAGCCATTCGTTGGTTTTTAATAGATGTACTCTATAGTATAATTTCATTTTTGTTGATACTTCTTCTTTTGGTTGATTTGGTAAATCTGCTTCTAAATATTTTTCGGGATCGATTACATAATTGTCTGGTTTTCTTACTTCAAAGTGAAGGTGTACTCCGTATGAGTTACCTGTATTTCCCATTATTCCGATTACATCGCCTTGTTTTACTTTATCTCCTTTTTTTAGTTTTAGTCCTTTTTGTAAGTGAGCATATAATGTATAATAGCCTCCACTATGTTTCAATTGAATATAATTTCCATAGCTGTTTGCGCCTTTAGCATTTTTGTCATTATCTTTTCCGTCTGCTATCATATATACTACTCCGTCTGTATGGGCTTTTACGTATGAATTACCGCCTGTTGTTCCAACTATGTCTATTCCTGTATGTGTTTTACCATATTTTTGAGTTATAGATATGTTTTTATCTTTTATTAATCTTGACATTTTATCACCTCATTATAAGGTATGCTTGGTTAAGTTTGTTGTATATTTAATACAACTAAAAAAGATTCAAAAATTTGAATCTTTAATTTCATTATGGTGGAGATGAGGATATTGAAATCCTGTCCAAAAATAATCATCTATCAGCTTCTACAAGTTTATCTGATTAATAAATGTCCTAAAGAAAGTTGATAACCAGCAATCCCTAGTTTAGTAAGCCTTTTATTATTCATTAATTTGTCTAGGCAAACAAATTAATATATCCCATTAAATGAGCCCCAAGTAATTTCATGGGAGAAAATTAAATGAAGCGCTTTCTTAAGTTTAAGCGAAAGCTAATTGATTTCTGTTTCCAGTTATTTTTATTTTGTTCGTAACGTGTTCCCCCGACTTGCCACCAATACTCTCATATTTCTGTCGAAACCTGGCATCCCCATAAGCAGTATAACTACTGACAAATTAATTATACCACATATTATGTAAAATGCAAGTTTTATGCCTTGTATTTTTTAGCTATTTCTCTTTCGATGTCTCTTTTTTTGACATTTTCTCTTTTATCATATAAT